>OMZR01000143.1 GCA_900315575.1 uncultured Veillonellaceae bacterium | reverse complement strand
CTTGCTGCTTTCCGGCTGGTGTATCAGGTGGGCGGAGAAAACGTCCATGAGATTGCCTGCGGAAGTTTGTCGGAATTGAATGGCTACCTGGCAAGTCTTGATTTCGATGAGATGGTTGCACATGCGGATGATCGGTATCAGCAGGAACACGCTGACCGGGGTGAATTGACGGAGCATGAGCCAGAGCCGAAAGAACCCGCCGAAGAAGAACAGTCTGCTGTTCTTGCCCCTCCGAAGCCGAAGCGGGAGCGTGTGGTGTTCACTACCCTGCACCCTGAGATTCCCTCTGAGCAGCGCCATAACTTCCACATTACCGATTCAGAACTGGGGCACGGTACCCGCAGCGAGAAATACGCGGCGAATGTTGCGGCAAAGTAAAAAGAAAATATCAAGGTGGCTGCCGTCAGGCAGCTGCTTTCTTTTAGGAGCAAAAACAATATGATCAAACGTTGGAACATCCTGCCCGATGCGGGCACGGAGGCGCAAGCACTGGCGAAGGCGCTCGGTGTATCAGATGTGCTCGCGCGGCTGCTCTGGAACCGCGGCCTGCGGACGGTCGACGACGCGCAGCGCTTCCTCGACCCCGAGCATCTGCAAGACTTCTATGACCCGTTCCTCATGAAGGACATGAAGGAGGCCGTCGCCCGCATCGCGAAGGCCATCGAGGGCGGCGAGCATATCACGGTCTATGGCGACTACGACGTCGACGGCATGACGTCGTCGGCACTGCTCTGCACCTGCCTGCGTGCGCTCGGCGCCGATGCCGACATCTACATCCCTGACCGCTTCCGCGAAGGCTATGGCTTCAACCGTGCGGCGCTCGAAAAGATTGCGGAAACATCGTCTCTGCTCGTTTCCGTTGACTGTGGCATTTCTTCGGTCAAGGACGTGGCGGGCCTGCAGGGAAAGCTCGACATCGTCGTGACCGACCACCATCTGCCGGGCGATACATTGCCGCCCGCCTGCGCCATCGTGAACCCGCATCGCGAAGATGATATGTATCCTGACAAGAACCTCTGCGGCGTCGGCGTTGCGTTCAAGCTTTGCAACGCGCTTTCTCTGACGCTCCGCCACGAGCCGTGGGAGCAGGGGCTCGAACTCGTCGCGCTCGGCACGGTCGCCGACATCGTGCCGTTGCTCGGCGAAAACCGCAAGATCGTGCGTCTCGGCCTCACGCACATGGCAGAGACGGAGAATCTCGGCCTGCGCGCCCTCATGGATGTCGCGGGTGTCGATCCCGCCTCGGTCACGGCCGAGCAGGTCGGCTTCCAGCTCGCGCCGCGCCTCAATGCCGCGGGCCGCATGGCGACGGCCATGCTCGGCGCCCGGCTGCTCCTGACGCAGGACGCCGCCGAGGCGCAGGAGCTCGCTGACCGTCTCAATACTCTCAATCAGGAGCGGCAGGCCGTCGAGCAGGACATCCTTGCGCGTGCCGAAGAGCAGCTGGCAGGGGAGGACATGGACGAGCTTCCCGCCATCGTGCTCGCGGGCGAGGGCTGGCACTCGGGCGTCATCGGCATCGTCGCTTCGCGCCTCGTCGAAACATATTACAAGCCCGTCATCCTGCTTTCCATTGACGGCGACATGGCAAAGGGCTCGTGCCGCAGCATCGAGGGGCTTCACATGCATGACGCGCTCGCGGCCTGCGCCGAGCATCTCACGCAGTTCGGCGGCCATGCGCAGGCGGCGGGACTGTCGCTCAAGACAGCGGACATCCCTGCGTTCCGCAAGGCGTTCTGTGACTATGCACGTGCGCACCTCACAGATGAAGATTACACGCCCGTCGCGCGCATCGAGTTCGAGATGCAGCCTTTGGACGTCACGTTCGACCTTATCGAGGAAATCGCGCGCCTCGAGCCGTATGGCGAGGGCAACCCGAAGCCGCTGTTCGGCGCACGCAATCTGCGCGGCGAGGGGGCGCGCGCCATCGGCAAAGACCGCACGCACCTCAAATTCTTCCTTTCGGGGCGCGAACAGTCCATCGAGATGCTCTGGTGGAGCCATGCGGCCCTCGCGGGCCTCGTCAACGCCGAACCGCTCGACATCGTCTACAAGCCATCCATCAACGAATGGCAGGGCAGCCGCCGCGTGCAGGCCATCGTCGACAGCCTGCGCCCGGCCGAATCCGCGCGCATCTATCCCGACCGCGCCGCGCTCGCCGACCTCTACCGCTTCCTGCTTTCGCGGCAGAAAAAGGGCGGGGACCTGCCGCTCGACCCCATCCGCCTCGCGACGCTCTTCGAGCAGGATATGGGCTGCCACATGGCACTTTATACGCTCAAAGAGGGATTGCGCGTTTTCACGGAGCTCCACCTCCTTGTCACGACGCTTTCGGAAGGCACTTGCCGCCTCGTTCCACCGGATGGCAAGCTCGATCTTATGGCGTCAAAAAGTTTTCGTGCGCACCAGAGCCTTTCGTGAGAGAAATCCTCTCATACCCGTTGTCAACCTTGATTCCATGCGGTATACTAGATTTTATACGAGCAAACGAGAATCATGAAAGCGAGGGATGGAACCATGCAGAGCATCGACAAAGAACCGGTTACCATCGACACCATTATTGGCGAGGTCAAGTCCTATCAGCCCAAGGCGAACCTCCGCCTGATCCAGAGGGCCTATGAGCTCGCCCTATCCGCGCACAAGGGGCAGAAGCGCGTTTCGGGCGAGGAGTACATCATCCATCCTTTGCACGTCGCCCAGATTCTCACGGAGCTCCATATCGACGACATCACGATCGCGGCGTCGCTCCTCCATGATGTCGTCGAGGACACGATCTACACGACGGAACAGCTCGAGCAGATGTTCGGCAAGGAAGTCGCGGAACTCGTCGACGGCGTGACAAAGCTCTCGCGCATCAAGTACAAGTCGCGCGAGGAGCAGCAGCTCGAGACGTACCGCAAGATGTTCCTCGCGATGGCAAAGGACATCCGCGTCATCATGATCAAGCTCGCGGACCGCCTGCACAACATGCGGACGCTCAAATACATGCCGCGCGAGAAGCAGCAGCGCATCGCGAAAGAGACCATCGAAGTCTACGCGCCGCTCGCAAACCGCCTCGGCATCTCGAACATCAAATGGGAACTCGAAGACCTCTGCCTGCGTTATCTCGAGCCCGAGAAATACTATGACCTCGTCGAGAGCGTCAAGCAGAAGCGTCAGGAGCGCCAGGCCTTCATCGATGACGCCATCGTGCAGATACGCGAAAAGCTCAAAGAAGCGAAGATCAAAGCTGAGATTTCCGGCCGCGCGAAACATTTTTACTCCATCTATAAGAAGATGAAGCGCGACAACAAGGACATCAGCGAAATCTACGACCTCTCGGCCGTGCGCGTCCTCGTCGATACCGTCAAGGACTGCTATGGCGTGCTCGGCGTCATCCACGCCATGTGGAAGCCGATTCCGGGCCGTTTCAAAGACTATATCGCCATGCCAAAATCGAACGGCTACCAGTCGCTGCATACGACGGTCATGACGAAAGGCTATCCGCTCGAAATCCAGATCCGCACGTTCCAGATGCATCAGGTCTCGGAATACGGCGTCGCGGCGCACTGGAAGTACAAGGAGCAGGGCAAGGGCGCCGTTGCGGGCAGCGAGATGGACCAGAAGATGAGCTGGCTGCGCCAGATGGTCAACCTCCAGCAGGAATACAGCGACCCGCGTGAGTATTTCGAGGCACTTAAAGTCGACATCTTCTCCGACGAAGTCTTCGTCTTCACGCCGAACGGCGACGTCATCGACCTGCCGAAAGGTTCCATCCCGATTGATTTCGCCTATCGCATCCACACGCAGGTCGGCCACCACTGCGTCGGCGCGAAAGTCAACGGCAAGCTCGTGCCGCTCGAGTACAAGCTCAAGAACGGCGACATCGTCGAGATCGTCACGAACAAGTCAAACAGCGGCCCGTCGCGCGACTGGCTCAACATCGTCGCCTCGGGCGAGACACGAACGAAGATTCGTTCATGGTTCAAGAAAGAGAAGCGCGAAGAAAACATCACGCGCGGCCTCGAATACCTCAAAGAAGAAGCGAAGCACCTCGGCTATGACACGCATGACCTCCTGAAGGAAGGCCGCCTGCAGCAGGTCGCCGAAAAGATGAACATCCCGAGCGAGGAAGACCTGCTCGCGGCCATCGGCTATGGCGGCGTCACGATGCATGGCGTGCTGACAAAGCTCATCGAGCTTTACAAGAAAGAACTGCAGGCGGCGACGCCGCCCGATGTCTCTGCCATCCTCTCGAAACTCAAGACGCCGACGGGCAAGACGGGCAAGAAGTCGAAGTCGAGCCACGGTGTGCTCGTCGAAGGCGAGAGCGGGCTGCTCGTGCGCCTTGCGAAATGCTGCAACCCGATTCCGGGCGACCCGATCACGGGCTAGCGAAATGCTGCAACCCGATTCCGGGCGACCCGATCACGGGCTACATCACGCGCGGCCGCGGCGTTTCCGTCCATCGTGCCGACTGTCCGAACGTGCTGCAGGGCTCGGATTCCGACCTCTCGCGCATGATCGAAGTCAGTTGGGACATCGGCCTCGACAAGGATTACACGGTCGAAATCGAAATCATCTGCAACGACAAGGTCGGCGTGTTGCAGGAACTCCTGGCCGTGCCGTCCGAGATGAAACTCAACATTTCGTCCGTCAACGCGAACCCGAACCGCAGCAACAAGACCTCGACGGTCCGCATGAGCCTTTCCGTGCAGAATGCGGCGCAGGTCCAGCAAGTCATGACAAAGCTCCGCCGCCTCAAAGACGTCTTCAGCGTCGCCCGTGCCATGGGGAGCACGGGGAACTGAGAACAAGACGTGTGGATTTGTCTTTTCTCTTTTCTTTTGTTATAATATTGGTATTTGGGATTCAGCCAATCCTTGCACAAAGGGGATAGATATCGTATGGCACAGACATATACCATGGAAGACCTCAAGCAGAAGCTTCAGGAACGCCAGCATAAGATGACGCCGCAGCGGCAGATTGTCCTGCAGATCTTCCTCGACCATCCGGGCGAACACCTTTCGGCGGAGGACTGCCACGACATCCTACGCGAGCGGAAAGCCGAGATCGGCCTTGCGACCGTCTATCGCACGCTCGAGCTGCTTTCGGACCTCGGCGTCCTGCAGAAAATGGAGTTCGGCGATGGCTGCAGCCGCTATGAAGTCAACACGACCGACCCGAAACGCCACCATCACCATCACCTGATTTGCACGAAATGCGGCAAGGTCGAAGAATTTGACGAGGACATGCTCGAAGACCTCGAAGCTGACATCCTCAAAAAATGCGGTTTCAAGACGCTCGACCATCAGGTGAAATTTTACGGAGTCTGCAAGGAGTGTCAGGAACGCGGTGAAGATTGAGACGCTGACGATCAACGACCATCAGGAAGTTGTCGTCAAGATCACGAAGGAAGTGCTGACCCTCTTCAAAATCGAGGTCGCAGGCCCGTGTTTTGACGCGGACTACGCACAGCTCTCCGTCGTGCATCGGAAGCTGCCGCCGCTCGCAAAAACGCAGGGCGGCAATGGTTGCGTGCGCGCTGAAACGCTGCTTTATGCCTTCCACCCCGATGGTACGGAACTCTGTTACCGCGAAGCTGGGCAGGGATCTCCCGACGAGCGCGAAAGCGCGGCGTATCATCGGCTGTTCAAACGCAATCTCTACCGCATCTTTTTCCAGCATTTTGACATGCCGCCAGCGCCCTGGGGCATCCTCCACGGTGTGCGACCGACGAAGATCGTGCATCGTTGGCGGCAGGGCGGCATGGACGAAAGCGGGATTATTGCTCGTCTGATGGAAGACTACGACTGCGGTCGCGAAAAGGCCGAGCTCATTGTGCCGATGGCGTTCCGCCAGGTGCCGTTTCTTGAGACGTCGGATGAAAAGACTGTCAGCATCTATGTCGGCATCCCGTTTTGTCTGACGCGCTGCCTCTACTGCTCGTTCCCATCGAACATCCTGCCGGGCGAAAAGACGCTGCGGAAATTCATGGAGGTTTTTGCCAAAGACCTCACGGCCGTCCGTCAGGCGATTGCAAAATACGGCTTCCGCGTCCAGAACATCTACGTCGGCGGCGGCACGCCGACGAGCCTGCCCGATGCGTATTTTGACGAAATGCTCCAGAGCGTCTGCGATGCGTTCTGGAACGAGGACATCGTCGAATTCACGGTCGAGGCCGGACGTCCCGACAGCATGTCGGCGGCGAAGATCGAGACGATGAAACGCCTCCATGTCACGCGCGTCAGCGTCAACCCGCAGTCCATGCAGCAGAAAACGCTCGACCGCATCGGCCGCCGCCATACGCCGGAGCAGGTCGAAGAGATGTTCCACGCCTTGCAGGTAGCGGGCATTCCGCACATCAACATGGATGTCATCCTCGGCCTGCCAGGCGAGACGGCCGACGATGTGCGCGACACGATGGAAAAGATCACGGCGCTCGGCCCCGACGACATCACGCTCCACGCCCTCGCCATCAAGCGCGGCTCGCGCCTCCAGAAGATGATGGAGGAACAGCACGTCGAGCTGCCGAGCGACGAAGAGACGCGCAAGATGTCGGAGGTCGCGCTCGCGGCGGTCAAAAAGGAAGGCATGCGGCCCTATTACCTTTACCGCCAGGGCTACCAGAGCGGCGACCTCGAAAACATCGGCTGCTGCAAGCCCGGCGCCGAGGGCATGTACAACATCCAGATCATGGAAGAACACCAGACCATCCTGGGCATCGGCGGCGCGGCGGCTACGAAAGTCGTCGACTGGCGCAACCACTGCCTGCGGTCGGCGTTCAACGCAAAAGATTTGAAAACATATCTGAGGGATATTGATCTCTATATTGAAAAACGAGCAAACCTGCTCGAACGTATTTATGGAAATGAAAACGAGGGGGACAAGCCATGCTGACAAATGCACCGCGCGGCACGAATGACATCCTGCCCGACAAGGTCGGGGAGTGGAACTACGTCGAGGGCAAGATTCGTGATCTTTGCCGCCGCTATGGATATGAGGAGATCCGCACGCCGATGTTCGAGCATACGGAGCTCTTCCACCGCGGCATCGGCGAAGGCACCGACGTCGTTGACAAGGAAATGTACACGTTCGAAGACCGCGGCGGCCGCAGCATCACGCTCCGCCCCGAAAACACGGCATCGGCCGTGCGCGCGTACCTCCAGAACAAGCTCTATGGCGACAGCTCGCTCGTCAAGCTGTTCTATATCGGCTCGATGTTCCGCTATGACCGTCCGCAGGCCGGCCGCATGCGCGAATTCCACCAGTTCGGCATCGAGGCGCTCGGCGAGGAAAATCCCGCCGTCGACGCCGAGGTCATCCTCGTCGCCATTGACTTCCTGAAGTCGCTCGGCCTCAAAGACCTCGCACTCAGCCTGAATTCTGTCGGCTGCCCGAAGTGCCGTCCGGCGTACCGCAAGGCGCTGCAGGACTATTTCCGTCCATATCTTGACGAACTCTGCGACGACTGCAAGAGCCGTTTCGACCGCGCCCCGCTTCGCATCCTCGACTGCAAAGTCGATGCCGACAAGCCCTTTATGGCAGGTGCGCCGAAAATCACGGACTGCCTCTGCGATGAGTGCAAAGAGCACTTCGAGAAAGTTCAGTCGTATCTGACGGAAGCCGGCGTCTCATTTACGCTCGACCCGCGTCTCGTGCGCGGCCTCGACTACTACACGAAGACGGCGTTTGAAATCAAATACGCGCCGCTCGGCGCCCAGAGCGCTGTGGCTGGCGGCGGCCGCTATGACGGCCTCATCGAGGAAATCGGCGGCAAGCCGACCCCGGCCGTCGGTTTCGCGACCGGCCTCGAGCGCGTGCTGCTGGCCCTTGAAAAGCAGAACCTCGTGCCGCCCGCAGACGAACACACCGACGTCTTCGTCGTCGCCCTCGGCGACGCCGCGCAGGCGCCCGCCTTCAAGCTCCTCGAAGACTGCCGCCACGCCGGCCTCACCGCCAACATGGACTACGCTGGCCGCAGCATGAAAGCTCAGATGAAGCAGGCGAACAAGCACCACGCCAGATACGCCCTGATCCTCGGCGAAGACGAAGTAGCAAACGGCACCGTCCAAGTCAAGGACATGGAAAAGAGCGAACAGAAGAGCGTGGCGCTTGAGGATGTGATTGGAGTATTGATGAAGTAAAAGCTCGCGAACATGGGCTCTCTCGCGTGGTCCGGCGGGGGCTTCCAACGGAAACAACGCTGCTTCGGACTTGCAAGGCGGTAAAACGCAGTTTTTGCGTACAGATTGTTCCGATGTGCAACGCAGAAATGACCTGCCGTCCGAACAGCTAAAAGTTTCCTTTTGAAAGCCCCCGCCTCCCCGGAGAAACAACGGGGCACGCGCCCACATTCTTTCGTGGGGAGAGCAAAACTTCTTGCGAGGAAAGGCTCGTCATATGACACCGCGTGACAAGCACTGGCTTCGGGAAGACGGGGGCTTTCTCTTGGAAAATTTTTACACGCGAAGCGCGTACTTTTTTCCAAGAGGAAGCACCCGTCTGACAGCGAATAAGTGCCAATCTTCGCGGGTCACTCATATATGTAATTTCATTTTTTGAGGTGATATATTTTCATGGAAACATTACAAGGCATGAAGCGCGACCACCATTGTGGCGAGCTTCGCAAGACGGACGTGGGGACGGAAGTCGTCCTCTGCGGCTGGGTGTCGCGTCGCCGCGACCACGGCGGACTCATCTTCGTCGACATGCGCGACCGTTCGGGCTTTGTCCAGGTCGTCTTCGATGAAGCGGCCATGAACGAGGGCACGTTCCACAAGGCGGAATCCCTCCGCAACGAGTTCTGCATCGCCGTCCGCGGCACGATCCGCGCGCGCAGCGAGGAGACCGTCAACCCGCACATCGATACGGGCGAGATCGAAGTCGTCTGCACGGAGCTTCGCATCCTCAACAAGGCCAAGACGCCTCCTTTCTACATCCAGGATGGCGTTGACGTCGATGAGAAAGTCCGCCTGAAGTACCGCTACCTCGATCTGCGCCGCCCGGAGATGCAGAAGAACATCATCCTGCGTCACCGCGTCACGAAGATCATGCGCGACTACTTCGACCGCAACGGCTTCCTCGAAATCGAGACGCCGATGCTCTGCAAGAGCACGCCGGAAGGCGCGCGCGACTTCCTCGTGCCGAGCCGCGTCAACCCGGGCGAATTTTACGCCCTGCCGCAGTCCCCGCAGATCTTCAAGCAGATTCTGCAGGTTGCCGGCTTCGAAAAATACTTCCAGATTGTCCGCTGCTTCCGCGACGAAGACCTGCGCGCTGACCGCCAGCCGGAATTCACGCAGCTCGACATCGAAATGTCGTTCATCAGCCAGGAAGACATCCTGACGATGATGGAAGGCATGATCAAGGAGCTGTTCCAGAAGGCCATCGGCCGCGACATCCCGACGCCGTTCGAGCGCATGGAGTGGGATACGGCCATGGACAAATACGGTTCCGACAAGCCGGACCTGCGCTTTGACATGCCGCTCATGGACATCAGCGAGTACGTCAAGGGCTCGACGTTCAAGGTTTTCAACTCCGTCATCGAAAATGGCGGCATGGTCAAGTGCATCAAGGTGGACGGCTACGCCGATATCCCGCGCCGCCGCCTCGACGACCTCGTCAAGTTCGTCCAGATCTATGGCGCAAAAGGCCTTGCCTGGATTCAGTACGCCGAAGAGGGCATCAAGAGCCCGTTCAAGAAATTCTACGACGATGCGACGTTTGCAAAGATCGCCGAAGCTACGGGCGCCAAGACCGGCGACCTGCTGCTCGTCGTCGCCGACAAGCGCCTCGTCGTTGACACGGCGCTCGGCCAGCTCCGCCTCGAAATGGGCAAAGAGCGCGGCCTGATTGACCCGGATGCCCTGCGCTTCCTCTGGGTCGTCGACTTCCCGATGTACGAGTGGAGCGACGAAGAGAACCGCTGGAAAGCCATGCACCATCCGTTCACGGCACCGCGCGACGAAGACATCGAGTACCTCAAGAGCGACCCGGGCCGCGTCAAGGCGAATGCCTACGACATGGTCCTCAACGGCGTCGAAATCGGCGGTGGCTCGCTCCGTATCTACAACGCGGAACTCCAGGAGAAAGTCTTCGAGTCCCTCGGCCTCACGCCGGAGCAGGCACATGAGAAGTTCGGCTTTATGATGGATGCGTTCCAGTACGGCACGCCACCTCACGGCGGCCTCGCCTTCGGCCTCGACCGCCTCGTCATGCTCATGGCGAAGCGCGACAGCATCCGCGACGTCATCGCGTTCCCGAAGAACCAGAGCGCAAGAGACGTCATGAGCAACGCGCCGTCGGAAGTCGATCCGAAACAGCTGAGAGAACTGTCGATTCGCACGGCAGTTGCAAAGAAAAAAGAAGAAAAGTAACTCAAACTTCGCACACGGAAAACATCCCGTATGCCCTGAAAATCCAGCATGAGCTGGATGTAAAAATCCACTCATGCACACCTTTGCCCATTCAGA
>OMZR01000024.1 GCA_900315575.1 uncultured Veillonellaceae bacterium | reverse complement strand
GCGTTTGGAAAAACACTGTCGTTCGATCTGGCGTTCCATGTCATGCACTGGCATGACGACGTGCAGTTCCTCTATGTGGAAGACGGCACGATCGAAGTGCAGACACTCGAAGACCTCGTCACGATCCGCCAGGGCGAAGGCTGCTTTCTCGGGAAAGATGTCGTCCACTGCGTGCGCTCGACGAAGACGGCACACTACTATAATTTCCTCTACCCCGCCGACCGGCTGCGTTTTGCGACGGACAGCCCCGCGAATGACGACATCGCGCTCGTCACGAGCGGCACGGCGCTTCCGTTCTATCCATTGACCGCCGCGACGAACTGGGAACGCCGTGCCCTCGCGCTGCTCCAAGAGCTCGTCGGCTTCACGAAGGAAACGCCCGACGCCTTTTCCTGCCACGTCCTGCTACGCCTCCTCGCGCTCGTTCTGCTCCTGCGCGCCCATGCACCGCTCGAACACGGCAAGGCCGCTGAAGACAGCAACACCCTCCGCACAAAGCAGATCCTCCGATACATCGCCGCGCACTACGCCGAAGACATCACGCTCGAAGACCTCGCGCAGAGCGCCCATTGCAGCAAATCCGCCTGCCTGCGCGCATTCCGCCTCCTGATGAAGACGACGCCTTACAAATATCTCATCGAATACCGCCTCGAACAAGCCGCTCTGCTGCTGCGCCAGACGCAGACGCCCATCGGCGAGATTGCCGAAGCCGTCGGCTTCCACCAGTTCAGCCTGTTCGGGAAATCCTTCAAGCGCATGACTGGCCAGACGCCGAAGGAATATCGCAAAGCGCAAGCTCTGACGATATGATGAGAAAATCCTGCAATAAATCGATAGCAGAAACGTCATCCGCATGATATGATGAGAAAAACACGTTTCGAAAGGTAGGAGCACCGTGTATTTCTCGTATGGCGATACAGAAACAGCGTATCTCAAAAGCAAGGACAAAGCGCTCGGCGCCGTCATCGACGCCATCGGCCACATCGACCGCGCCGTCGATCCCGACCTGTTTTCATCCGTCGTCCACCACATCCTCGGCCAGCAGATTTCTACAAAGGCACAGCAGACGCTCTGGGCGCGGATGCAGGACGGGCTCGGCGCCATCACGGCCGACACACTGCTCGCGGCCGGACGCGACATCATCCAGTCGTTCGGCACGACATTCAAAAAGGCCGATTACATCCTCGACTTTGCGCGCAAAGTGCAAAGCGGCGCGTTTGACATCGAAGCCGTGAAGCACATGCCCGACCAAGAGGCCATCGACGCGCTTTGCTCGCTCCGCGGCATCGGCGTCTGGACGGCCGAGATGATCCTGCTGTTCTGCCTCGAGCGGCCGGACATCCTGAGCTACGGCGACCTCGCCATCCTGCGCGGCATGCGCATAGTCTACCGCCATCGCGCCATCGACCGCAAAAAATTCGAGCGCTATCGCAAGCGCCTGAGCCCGTACGGCAGCGTCGCAAGCCTCTACTTCTGGGCTGTCGCCGGCGGCGCGATTCCCGGGCTGAAAGACCCCGCGCCACGCAAGAAACCGACGGCAAAGAACTGATTTCAAAGCATCCGACAGGAGAGAACCCCCATGCAATATACAGCAACCTACCAATCACCGCTCGGCGAAATCCTGCTGGCCTCTGATGACGAGGGACTGACAGGGCTCTGGTTCGACCACCAGAAATACTATGCCCAAAAGCTCGCCCCCGAGCACGCACAAAAAGAAACGCCTGCCATCGAGCAGACGCGAAAATGGCTCGATGATTATTTCTCTGGCAAAGAGCCCGACTTCCTGCCGCCCATCCACATGATCGGCACGCCGTTCCAGAAAGACGTCTGGAAATTTCTGCTCCAGATTCCCTATGGAAAGACGACGACATATGGCGAAATCGCCCAGAAAATCGCCGCCCAGCGCGGCCTCGCCCACATGTCCGCTCATGCCGTCGGAGGCGCCGTCAGCCACAACGAGATTTCCCTCATCATCCCCTGTCACCGCGTCGTCGGCAAAAGCGGCAGCCTGACAGGATACGCCGGCGGCATCGACAAGAAAATCTACCTGCTGAAGCTCGAAGGCGGATACATAGAAGCCTTTTTCGTGCCAAAGCACAGCACGGCCCCCTGACAAGGCATAAACCCTTGAGACAACAAACGCCCTCCCGCACAACGCAGGAGGGCGCTCGTCATTTCATCATCAAGGTTCATGCGATTCCTTTTGCTGGATGCTCCAACGGATCATCCACCTGTCTGCCTTCATAAATTGTCTCCGGATCGATGTCAATGCAGTCTGTCGGATCCCTTCGTCCTGTGAGATCGAATGCCACTGTATCATTCATGACCGTCAATGCCTGGCGAAAAACTTTCTCATCGGACAACGGTTCAAACACCGTTCCCTCACGAATCAATGGTGCTGCATCAAACAAATGGATGCTGCCATCATCAAAGTACGCATAGACAAGATGTCCTTTCCCCGGCACTGCCTGCACGACCTTTGGAATAAAATCCATCATCATACGGCTCAGCCTCCCTTCAAAGCGGAGCAATCTGTTTCGGCTTCTGCCCTTGCTTGACGAGATCCCAATTCTCCATCAATTCGTCTTCATGAAGGACGCCGCATGAATGTGCGGCGGATTGTGGTCGCTGTAGTTGATTGTGATTCGTATTCCAAAGAAATTGCTGGAACGCGAACACCATCAAGACTGGCGTGCTCTCGGGCATCACGTCAGCCACGACTGGCATGGGCGGCCCGCCGGTTCTTCTCTACCTCGCACACACGAAAATCCCGCCCGAGCGGCTGCGCGCAAGCTGCTTCGTCTTTTTCCTTCTCTGCAACATCTCGACGCTCGTCTCCCATGCCATCGGCGACATGTCCATCCCCACCATCCTGACGGAATACATCTACCTCCTGCCCGGCCTCGCCCGCAACATCATAAAAGAGCGAGAACCAACAACCAGTTGAATCCGACGATACAGATGAACGCATATTTGCTGCGCTGAAATTTTGTCTGCTCTTTCTTGAATATGCCGAGCATAAAATATCCAACAGCAAACACGATGATATTGAGTAATACATCTCCAATGATGGCCGCGATTGCTTCCCCGAAATCCAGCTTGGGAGCAATCACCAGCTGTCCGACAGCTTCTCCAAAAAACAAGAGTGCCGCCCAGAGCTTCCCAATGTCTGAGGGCTTCTTCCCCTCCTGACGTTCTTCCGGCGTAATTACCGTGTACGCGAATTTGGCATAGAGCGCGAGAGTCACGAGCGTCGTAACAATCATACTTAGCAATGCCATAAGGTTCATATTTTTGAATAATGTTTTCAACCCATACTTCATGTCTCAATCCACCTCGCATATTCACGATTTTTTGCCTTCCGGCCCCGCATTCTTCTGGCTAAGGTCGATGTTCCTTTTGAGCATATCCAACTTCAATGCACTGGCTTTTTCAACGACGACATCCACCATATTCCGATAAACAGAATTTTTCAACTCGCTCATATAATGGGATGGATAATAGCCATATCCCGTCGTAAATCTCTTGTTCTTCAAATGATCCTGCTCATCCACGTCGAAGAGGACATAAATCGGCAACGTATGTGTGCCATCCTTCCATGCACCACTTGCTGCATTCTGCCCCGAACGATTCGGATCCCCAGCAATCTGCATAGAGAAGATCAGCGGATGATAATCGACTGTTCCGTTTTTGAGAAGATCATAGCTGCGGAATGACTGGATGCCCTTCCCTTGCATATGGTCATAGATTTTTGCCGTCTGCTGGTCCTTTGCATCATAAACGACATAGTAATAACCGCCGCCCTTGCTCACATCGCCTCTCAACAATGCTAGGAATCCCGCCTCGTCATTTTCTGAGGCCGCAAGCACGGAATCTTCAAAGCCATGATCCTTGAGAATCTTCTCCACGCCATCCAGCGGATTGGGTTGAGCCTGTTCCAAACGCTTCAACCCATCCGCCAGAGGACGCCCTTCAGAATCGTGCGCTGTATCGTTATAAATCCGATCTGCATTCGTCAGTCGCGGGGGGTGCTTCATCTGATACGCTACAACACCGCCGAATACACAAACGGCTACCAGAGCAATAGCGCCAGTTGGCAGCGCTAGACGCCCCAAGGGCGATGCATTCCCACGAAGTGCAGCCATGGCCAATGCAACAATTGCATAGATGGCAAAGATTCCGCCAACGGCAGCGGATGCAGCAAGGACATTCTTGTGATAGATACGAAATCCAACATTGACCGTAACATCCTTGTCGCCAAGCATCGCCGGCTTGAGATCCCAAATCAGTTCACGTCCATCCGCCTGTGTCGTCGTTGCATTGGAAAAGTCTGCTGCATACGGCAGGCGTAAAGTGAAATCAAGGACATCTTTTTCCATTCCCTGTTTGAAAAGTTGCTGAATAGTTGCATCTGCAAATGTTTGCGGCCTTTCATTCAAGAAGGAACGATCCTGCATCCCCTTATTGGCTTCCCATGGCAATTCCAATGTATAAGTGTCATAGAAGAATCCCTTGCGATACCGGACGCCGCCATAACGTTCGTCTGGCGACCAAGCATTATTATTTTTCCCGTGAACGACGATTTCCTGCAAATTCAGACAATCTTTTTTCACCGTCGCGCCATTCTTCTGGCGGTCAACGGTATACCCTTCGTCTTCTCTTTCTTTTTCCTCTTTAGACAGATCTTTCTTCCAATCTGGAAACTGCTGCAAAAAATAGTCGTCAATCTGAATTTTATGTTCCTCATGGACGCTGCCATCGGGGTGTATCGTATAAGCAAAATGCCCGTCACCACATCCACTGAACAGCAAACAGCAGATTCCCAGCAACATCCCCAAAACGATATGACGGTTCATTTCCTGCCACTCCCCTCACTGCTGATACGTATAGGAGATCTGGCTGGCACCTGCGCAGATCTGAGGGATGAAAGTCGATTGCGAGCCTGTGACATCATGACCGTCAATCTCCGTCCTCGTCATATTGAATGTCCCTTGATCGGGATAGACGACAAATGTTGCCCGGAATTTCTTGTATCCCTTGCCCTGTGTATTTCCGGCATCACCTTCGAAATAAACATAATGCGTATTGCCGTTGACACTCGATTTCCATTTCGTATTTGCAAAAAATTTATCAAAGGCATCTCCCACCGTAATGTTCTGCGCTGCATAGAAATGCCCTGTCTTGACAATGCGGACATCTTTGTCCAAACTGCTTCCCAGCAAGCAAAAGAAGACCACGACAAGCAAAATTATGACGCCGACAATCACTTTCTTGCGGTTCTTCTTATCCGTCACATATCTTTGGGATGCTTCTATTTTCTCCTGAAATGCCGCTGCTTTTTCCTTGCCCTCGTTAGAAGAGGATGCCCGTTGTTCCCCCTGCTTGTCTGCCATATTTTCAATCTGCGCACCACAACGCGGACAGAATTTTGCATAATCATCCAACGAGTTCCCACAATTCGGACAAAACATGTCCATCCCTCCTCCGATTCCGCCTTCCCGTCTGACAACCCCGTTTCAGAATATGTCTTCACGGTTTATAATTCTTGAGGATTTTCTCTACGACCCCCAGACTCTCAATCAGGTTCATCTTCTGTGATCCGAGCTGCACGAAGGAGACCTGAAAGTCTTTCGTGCTCTCATCGACCGTAAACTGGATGACAGCATGTGCTTCCTGTTTCTTCCATGTGCAATCACCATTGAATTCGACAACCCGCTGCTGATCTTTCGACTTGAATGATTTCCATTTCTCATTTTTGAAGAATTGGTCAAACGCTTTGCCGATTGGGATGTTCGGCTCTGCTTGCAACGTACCATTGTAAACCGCCTGCACATAGGCATCTTTGCTGCTACCGCATCCGCTTGCCATCATTCCTGCAAGCAGGATGATAACGAGACAGAGCATCCAGGCTTTCGGCATATTCCGCAAATTCATGATGTGCACCTCCTTGCGTTCAAAACTTTCGCACACCTAACAATATCCAAAAATTCAATTGAACAAGTCGGAGAAGAAATCACTGATGCTCCCATCGCTGTCGTCCGAACTGTTGTCATCGGATGAATCATCTGGCATAGCCGGTTCTGGTGCATCCAAGGAGGTATCCGAAGCGCCTCCCATCGGCTCTGGTACAGGATCCTCAAAAATCGAACCATCAACAACACCATTGTCAAGTGCATCCGCGACAATCAGATCATCGAGAAGAGCATCCATCGCTGCATCATCCAACGCCGCCTCATCCCCGAGATCTCCTGCAATATCAGGCACCGCGGCTTCTGCAACATGGCTGCTGGAAGCTCCGACGCCATCTCGGATGGCATTGGTCAGCACGCTGCCGACAACAGCTCCTGCAGCACCAGCCGCAACGTTCTTCAGAACGGAGTTCCCACTATGATTCTCTGCCGACTTTCCTGACGGAAGAGCAGATGCATTTGCATCCGACTTAAGCGCGATTGGCTTCACCGCTTTATTCGCTGCCTCTGTGCCTGCCTCCTTCACGGGCGCCACTGGCTGCACAGATGACCGTTCTCCTGTACCTGACAGAAAATGGGCCAGTTCCTTCTGACAGAATTCCTGAATTTTCCGATATTGCTGCGTCAGCTTTGCCAGTTTTTGCGCCTCTGCCGCTTGCCCATGTTTCGATGCATATTGCAAATGCACAACAGCCTTGCGATAATCCGGCAAAACGGGGTGCAACAAGATTTCCTGCGCCTGGGCAAGTTCTTGCTCTGCCCGCCTCTTCTCTTCCTCTGTCGGGCCGCTTGGTACCGTAGGCGCAGGTGCCGCTTGAAGTTTCGCTCCGCAATTCATGCAGAACAAGTCGCCATCTTTGACTGGATGACCGCAATTCGTGCAAAAACGTCCCATGATGATACCTTCTTTCTTGATAATGCACAGACATCATACTTTTCGGATGCTGATATAATTCACTTGATTCCCCTTCATGGCAAAGCGGAGGATACACGATGTGCCGCCGTCCGTCTTCAGGGAATACTCATACAGCATCAGATCATTATATTTCTGCTTTGTATAGCTGTCACCATACTGGTTCATGACGTCCTGCAACGAAGAGCCCTGATGTATCCCGCGCTTCGTCTTCGCTTGATTAGAATTCGAAACGATGGTATGCACTTTGCCGTTTGAAATGTAGACATCTGCATCTAGGAATTTATACACCGTAAGACCGGAATCTTTCTTCTGCGTGCTGCTTTCCTTCCCCAACACCTGATGCACCTGTTCTAATGTATCATCCACATTCACGCCGGCCAGGGAAAGTTCTGTCATGCTTGGCGTCTTTGCCACCTGAGGTTCCTCTTTTTTCGACTCCGATGGCGCCTCTTTCTCTGTAGAAGACGATGAACTGCTCGTTTGAGACGCAGGTGCCTTTGTTTCCGTCTGTGCTGCTGGATCTGATGTCTCTTGCATGAAATAATACGTTCCACCGCCAGCGGCCAATGCCAGAAGCAAGACCCCCGCTACAATCCAAGGAGCTTTATTTTTCTTCGCCGGACGTGTCATCGAATCTGATGATGGAGATGGCGGAACCGATACATTTTCTCGTGGTTGTATATCTTTGGGGCGTGGTCGACCACATTTTGGGCAAAAATTCCCAGTTACATGGTTTCCACAAATACAAATCCATCCTTCCATAGTTTCCTCACGCTCCTCGCTAAAAAGACTGTTTCGAATAAAACCGAATCAATTTCAACCCCCTTTTTCCGCAATAACATATCAATCACGATTCTTACTTTTAAGTTACCACAAATGTCCCCCCCGTCAAGATTTATGTATTTCTGCAAAGAACTCCTTTGGGCGGTCGAACAAATTCGAAACCTTCTAAATGGCGGTTTCTTCTCATGGCTTGGATTTGGACAAAATGATCATACTTTTAAAGCATGCCCGCATGGTTCCATATAAGCATTTGTTTTCACCTTTCCATCAGCGTACAATCAAAGAAGAAACAAGCCTGCATGAACATTGGAGGAAAAATATGAACAAAACACGTCCCTATATCATCTGCCACATGATGGCATCCCTCGACGGGCGCATCGATTGCACTATGACGTCAAAGCTTTCTGGCGTCGATACGTATTACCATGCCCTTTCCGCACTCGACCTGCCGACGACGGTCAGCGGCAAGACGACAGCCGAAATGGAGCTCACAAGCGCCCGCTTTACGGGCGACGACGGCGCTCCCGTTGGCAAAGAAACATTTTACCGCGCCGAGGCGGTGGACGGCTACAGCATCATCACCGACACGCGCGGGACGCTCGGCTGGCGCGGCAACAGCGTCGATGGCAAGCCGCTGCTGATTCTTTTGAGCGAGCAGGTCGGTGAAAAGTATCTCGCGTACCTGAAAGAGAAGAACATTTCCTACCTCGTCTGCGGCAAAACCCGCATCGACCTGCCGCGTGCCGCCGAACTCCTGCGCACGGAGTTCCATGTCGAGCGCATGGGCATCGTCGGCGGCGGCACGATCAATGCGGCGTTCCTCGACGCAGGTCTGCTCGACGAAATCAGCATGGTCTACGGTCCCGGCATCGACGGCCGCGGCGGCATGAAGACCGCCTTCGACGGACTGCCGATGGACCGCGAGCCATTCCAGCTGAAATTGAAGTCCGTGGAATCGTTTGACGACGGCGCCGTCTGGATGCGCTACCTGACGCGAAAGTAAATCCCTACCCTATGAAAATGCAAGAACCCGCAAGTTTATAAAGCTCGTCTTTACAAACTTGCGGGTTCTTTGTCACTTCAGATGACCCAGTTGTTCGGCGTGACGGTCGCGTCGAGCAGCGTCGCGTGGAGGATGGCATTCGCGATGGCGGCGGCATCGTTTGATGCGTTCGGCGCGAGACCGCTCCATGCTTTCGCCTGCGGGAGCGCGGCGACGTTGCTTGCAGTGGCTTCGTCCTTTGCAATGACGAGCACGATAATGCCCGCGTCCAAAAGGTGCTGCGTCGTGGTGGCGGCGTCTTCGCCGGGCTGCGGCGTGTAGAGGTATGTATGGCGGCCGCTGCGGACGAGGGTGTATTCGGCCTCGGCGATGGCGGCAGGCTTCGTGCCGTCGCTCGGCGAAAAGACGACAGCGAGCGGCGTCTGCCAGTTCAGTGCGCTGCGCATGGCAGGCGTGGCTGTGAAGCGTGCTTCGTCGCCCGCACCGATCGTGCGCACGACGCCGGCGGCCGCCGTGCTGTTCGTGATGCGGTCGATGAGGATGAGCTCGCCGAGCGTCTGGTGTGCGGCGAATGGCGCGAGCACGATGGGCTCCGTCACGGCGATGCTAGCGAGTGCGATCTCGTTCTTGCGCAGCGTCGTCGCGTCCTCGTGCTCGCCCGTGTTGATGTCGACCTTGTATTCGATTTTCGAAAGGATGCCCGGAATCTGGCGCGTGCCGAGCTTGATCAGGAAGTTCTTGCCGACCGTGAGCTCGGCGTCGTCCATCCAGAGGATTTCGGCCTGGAACGCATCAGCGAGCTCGAGGCCGCTGTCTTTTTCAAGCACGCTGCCGCGCGAGACATCGACTTCGCGATTCAGCTGGAGCGTGACGGGCTGGCCGGTGAAAGCGCTCTCTTCGTCGTGATCGGCGACGAGAATGCTCCTGACCTCGGCCGTCTCGCCACTCGGCAGCACGCGCACGGTGTCGCCGACCGCGACGCTGCCGCTCTCGATCTGCCCCTGAAAGCCGCGGAACGTATGGTTCGGACGGCAGACGCGCTGCACGGGCAGGTAGAAGCCCTGCTCGACGGCGGCATCTGCCGTCACATCGACCTGCTCGAGATACGGCAGCAACGCCTCGCCTTTATACCACGTCATGTTCGCGGATTTCTTCGTGACATTGTCGCCCTCGGTCGCGGAGACGGGGATGATGACGACATTCTCGAGATGGAGTTCCTTTTCGAGCTCGCCAATCTGCGCGGCGATTTCCGTGAACCGCTGTTCGTCATAGCCGATGAGGTCCATCTTGTTGACGGCAAAGACGAAATACCGGATGCCCATCAACGCACAAATTCTCGCATGGCGCCGCGTCTGCGTCAGCACGCCCTGCTTCGCATCGACGAGGATGATGGCGAGGTCGGCGAACGACGCGCCGCAGGCCATGTTGCGCGTGTATTCCTCATGGCCCGGCGTGTCGGCGCAGATGAAGCTGCGGTTGTCGGTCGTGAAATAGCGGTAGGCCACGTCGATCGTGATGCCCTGCTCGCGTTCGGCCAGCAGGCCGTCGAGCAGCAGCGAGTAGTCGATGGCACCGCCGCGGCTGCCAACTTTGGAATCGAGCAGCAGCGCTTCTTTCTGGTCGGCATAGAGGAGCTTCGCATCGTAGAGCAGGTGACCGATCAGCGTGGACTTGCCGTCATCGACGCTGCCGCAGGTAATGAATTTCAAGAGATCGTTCATCAGAAATAGCCCTCCCGTTTGCGTTTCTCCATGCTGCCCGCACCGCCGTCGTGGTCGATGACGCGGCTCGTGCGCTCCGACTCGACGGCGCCGAGCGTCTCCTGCACGATGGCGTCGAGCGTGTCAGCCGTCGATTCGACGCCGCCCGTCAGCGGATAGCAGCCGAGCGTGCGGAAGCGGATGACCTTGTGCTGGATGTCTTCGGGCTTCAGGTGCAGCTTCTGCACGATGCGGTCGTCATCGACCATGATGATGTTGCCGTCGCGCTCGATGCACGGCCGCTCTTTTGCAAAATAGAGCGAGACGATTTCGAGGTTCTCACGGCGGATGTACTGCCAGATGTCCTTCTCCGTCCAATTCGAGAGCGGGAACACGCGGATGCTTTCGCCCTTGTGAATCTGCGCGTTGTAGAGCTTCCAGAGCTCGGGGCGCTGGTTCTTCGGATCCCATGCCTGCGCGGCGTTGCGGAACGAGAAGATGCGCTCTTTCGCACGCGATTTCTCCTCGTCGCGCCGCCCGCCGCCGAACGCCGCCGTAAAGCCGTATTTCGTCAGCGCCTGCTTGAGCGCCTGCGTCTTCATGATGTCCGTGTACGACGCGCCGTGGTCGAACGGGTTGATGCCGGCCTTGATACCCTCTTCGTTCTTGTACTCGATCATGTCGAGGCCGTATTTCTTCGCCTGCGCGTCGCGGAACGCGATCATCTCGTGGAACTTCCACGTCGTGTTGACATGCAGGAACGGGAATGGCGGCTTTTCTGGATAAAACGCCTTGAGCGCGAGGTGCATCATGACCGTGCTATCCTTGCCGATGGAATAGAGCATGACCGGCTTCTCGCATTCCGCGGCCACTTCGCGGATGATGTAGATGGCCTCGGCTTCGAGCGCGTCGAGGTGCGAAAGTTTTCCCATAAATGTCTCCCCTTAATAGGCGTTTGCCTGTTTTTTGTTGACCACGATGCGTTGCTCCGCGCCATCTGCGAGCTTCAGCACCCAGGAAAGCGTTTCATCGCTGTCCTCTGCATAAAGCCTGCCGCCCGCGCCGCCGAGCTCAGCCTCGAGCGTGAAGAAGATCGCGTTCTTCGGGCACTCCTTCACGCACGCCGTGCAGCCCCAGCAGTCGCGCCGGTCGCGGATGGCGGCTTTTCCGGCCTGCAAGAACAGCAGGTTGCCTGGGCAGACGTCCGTGCAGCGGCCGCAGCCGATGCAGGTACTGGTTTCAATCCGAATACTCATCAGAGTGCCTCCTTCGACTGCACAATCGATTGTCTGCCACTATCTGCCTTCGACACACCCACCACCGCTTCGCGGTCCCCCTCCCTCTGAGAGGGAGGCAACTGTACGAGATCGCGCAGGATAATCTCAACTTTTCCATCACTTAATCGTGAATTGACATATTTGTTGAAGGCTTCATCTTTCTCTGGATGGTCGAGGTTTTCTGCGAAGCTGTGCCATCTTGTTTCCTTCCGAGCTTTGAGGTGCTCGATGAGGACTTTGCAGACGAGCAGGCGCTCCCGGAGTTCGAAAATCTTCAGCAGGCCGTAGGCGTCGTCGGCACGCAGGTCATCGGCGAGATGCGTAATGCGGTCGATGTGCTTCGCCGCGAGGTCGAGCTGGCGCTCGGTGTAGCGATATCCCGTCGTGATACCGCCCGCGTATTCGTCCATCGTCTGCTGCATGGCTTCTTCGAGTGCGTCGACCGTGAAGAGCGGCGGCTCGCTGGAGGGCGTGAGCCATCTGGCGACGGCGTCCGCAATCTCTTGCGGCGTCTGCACCGGCGCGGCAGCTTCCGCGTCCGTCCCGCGCTCTGCTTGCGCTACATACTTTGCCGCGCCTTCCGCCGCGATCTTTCCTTCGACGAATGCGCCCGTCACGTATTTCTGCGGGCAGCCTCCTGCCACATCGCCCGCCGCGAAGAGGCCGCGCACGGTCGTCTGGCGGTCGCCATCGACCCAGTAGCCGCTCGCCGTATGGCCGCCGACGACATAGGGCTCCGTGCCCTCGACTTCGACATCCGCCGTGCTGGGGCCGAGCCCCGTCTCGCGCCATTTCATCGTCTGCGCGGGCGCCATGTTGAGGTAGGCTTTTTTAAGTGCGTCTTCCTGCGCTTCGCTGATGCCCTTTGTTTCAAGATAACATGGCCCGCGCCCTGCAAGATTCTCGCTGACGACGGCATAGAGGCGTTCGGACGTCGTGTTTCCGTATTTGGCCTGATACTTTTCGCCGCGCGCATTGACCTGCGGCGCGCCGACGCCCTGCGCGAGCGTTCCGGTCGGGGCGATCGTGTCCTTGCAGCGCAGTGCGATGAAGCGCATTTCAAAGCTCGTCATCTCCGCGCCCGCGCGAAGCCCCATCGCGTAGCCCGCGCCCGTGTTGAATGGCGGATACCACATCGTATGGCGCGCCTCGCCCGGATGGTTCGGGCGATAGAGCCCCGCCGCACCGCCCGTCGCGCAGATGACCGCGCGGGCGCGGACGTAGACGACCGCTTCCTCGCGGAGCGCCACGCCCCAGGCGCCTGCCGCATGGCCGTCGGCGTCTTTGAGCAAATCAACGACATCGACGTGCTCGAGAACTTCGACGTTTTCTGCGGCCTTTACAGCTTTCGCGAGAATCGGCTTGATGTTTTCGCCATTGATCTTGAGATTGCGCCAGCCGCGCGAAACGTAATTTCCATCCTTGTCCTTGAGGATAACGAGGCCGAGCTTCTCGACGTCCCGCGTGACATCACCCAGCCCTTCGCTCATCTGCAGCAACAGGTCTTCGCGCACGATACCGTCGGCGTCCTTTGACGCATAATCGACATAATCCTGCGGCACATGGCCCGGCGTGATGTAGGCGTTGAGCGCGTTGACGCCGGCCGCAAGGCAGCCGCTGCGCTTGAGGCCGGCTTTTTCGAGCAGGACGACGGAAAGGTCGGGTCTCTCTTTCGCGAGCGTGAGCGCCGCAAAGCACCCCGCCGCGCCGCCGCCGATGATCAGGATGTCGGCGCGCTTCTCGATGGTTTTCAATGGTATCACCTCAAAGGACTTTAGCAAAGTCTGCATGATTGTCAGGCTTCAGCACCCTACTACTCCCCCTGCCACTTCGTGGCCCTCCCCCCTCAATGAGGGGGCTGAACGTCTCTTAAATAATGACAGAATCAATCCTCTTGGCACGGTTTTCGAGGATTTCCGTGCGGCCACCGGCGAAGCTGTAGATGCGGTGGATGAAGACTTTTGCCGTGTCTCCTTCGTGGAGCGGCGGCTTTTCGAGACTGCGCGTGCCCTTGAGCAGCTGCCCCTTGACTTCGACATCGACCTCGGCGTTGTTGCCGCGGAAATAGACGCCGCGCACCGTGCCTGTTTCCGACGCAAGCGGCATGCGCATCTCGCTGTCGTTCGCGCCGATTTCGAGGAATTCCGGCCGGATGATGCCTTCATGCGCGCCCGACGCCCGGCCATTCTCAAAGCCCTTGAAAATCGTGAAGTCTGGCACATGGACGGCCTCGCCGATGAAGTCGGCGACGAACGGCGTGCGCGGCTGCTGATAGATTTCGACGGGCGTGCCCGTCTGCTCGATGTGGCCGCGGTTCACGATGACGATGTCGTCCGCGACCTCAACGGCCTCGTCCTGGTCGTGCGTGACGAAGATGCTTGTGATGCCGAGCTTGTGGATGGCCTTGCGCAGCCAGCCGCGCAGTTCCTTGCGGACTTTCGCGTCGATGGCCGCGAATGGCTCGTCGAGCAGCAGCAGCTCCGGCTCCGGCGCGAGGGCGCGGGCGAATGCCACGCGCTGGCGCTGGCCGCCCGAGAGCTGCATCGGATAGCGATGGCCGAAATCCTTGAGCCCGACGAGCTCCGTGAGCGCATCGACGCGCTCCTTGATCTTCTTCTTCGGCGTCTTCTGGATGGTGAGGCCGAACGCGATGTTTTCGCGCACGGTCATGTAGCGGAACAGCGCGTAGTTCTGGAACACGAAGCCGATGCCGCGCTTGCCGGGCTCGATGTCGTTGACGCGCTGGCCACCGATGTAGATGTCGCCGCTGTCCGGGCGTTCGAGCCCCGCGATCATGCGCAGGATCGTCGTCTTGCCCGAGCCCGACGGGCCGAGGAGGCCGATGATCCTGCCTTTCTCAATCGTGAGGTTCACGTCATTTGACGCCTTGAAACCGCCAAATGTTTTCTGGATATGCTGGAGCTTCACTTCGCTGTCAGATGCTTTCGGCATGGGAACTGCCTCCTTTCGCGCGTCCTTCCGCGAGATTGCGCAGCACGAGAATCAGGACCGCCAGAATCACGAGGATGGACGCGACGGCGAATGCCGCCGTGAAATTGTATTCGTTGTAAAGAATCTCGATGTGCAAGGGCAGCGTGTTCGTCTTGCCGCGGACGTGGCCCGAGACGACGGACACGGCACCGAACTCGCCCATCGCGCGCGCCGTACAGAGGATGACGCCATAGACGAGCGCCCATTTGATGTTCGGCAGCGTGACATAGCGGAAAATCTGCCAGCCGCTTGCGCCGAACGTCGCGGCGGCTTCTTCCTCGTCGCGCCCCTGCGCCTCCATGACGGGCACGAGCTCGCGCGTGATGAACGGGAATGTCACGAACACCGTCGCGAGAATGATGCCCGGCACGGCGAAGACGATCGCGATGTGCTCGGCGCGCAGGAACGGATAGAGCGGGCTCATGCGGCCGAACAGCATGACGAAGAACAGGCCGGCGACGACAGGAGAAATCGCAAACGGCAGGTCGATCATCGAGCCGATCAGCGATTTGCCGCGAAACGAGAATTTCGTCAGCAGGAACGCCGAAGCGAGGCCGAAGACCGTGTTGCTGACGACGGCGAGCACCGTCGCTTCCAGCGTCAGATACAGCGCCTTGACGGCAAATGGTTCCGTAATCGCCTTGAGATACGTCTGCCAGCCTTTCGCCAGCGCCTCGCTCGCGACGAGCACGAGCGGCAGCACGAGCATGACGAGCAAAAACAGTGCCGCAATCCCGATGAGCGCCCAGCCGAGCGCGCCTTTTTCTTTCTGCATCGTCACACCCCCTGCCGTTTCACACGATAGCGCTGGTAGCCATTGAGCGCGAGCAGAATGAGGAACGACAGCGCCATCATGACGATGGCAATCGCCGCTGCCGCCTGATAGTCAAACTGCTCGAGCTTCGCCATGATCAGGAGCGGCGCGATCTCCGTCTCATAGGGCAGGTTGCCCGCGATGAAGACGACGCTGCCATATTCGCCGATGCCGCGCGCAAACGCGAGCGCGAAGCCCGTGAGGAGCGGCGACAGCAGTTCTGGGAACACGACGCGGCGGAATGTCTGCCACGACGTCGCGCCAAACATCGTCGCTGCTTCCTCGAGGCTCGGATCGAGGTCGCGGAGGACGGGCTGCACGCTCCGCGCGACGAACGGGATGCCGACGAAGACGAGCGCGATCGTGATGCCGACAACCGAGAACGCCGAAGGCACGCCCGCCGCATAGAAGAACCGGCCGAGCCAGCCATTTTCCGCATAGAGCGTCGTGAGCGCGATGCCCGCGACGGCCGTCGGCAACGCAAACGGCAGATCGATGAGGCCGTCGAGGATGCGCTTGCCTGGGAACTCGTAGCGCACGAGCACCCACGCCAGCAGCAGGCCGAACACCGCATTGATGATGGCCGCCGCGAGCGACGTGCCAAAGCTCACCTCATAGGCATGGAACACGCGCGCATCACAGACGACGTCGAGGAACTTCGCCATCCCCATGCCGCTCGAATAGAGCAGGAACGCCGCAAGCGGCAATAAGAGGATAAGGGAAAGGTAGAAGAACGTGATGCCGAGCGTGAAATGAAAGCCGGGAATCACATGTTTCGTCATTTTCATCATTTCTTTTCGTAAATCTGGTCGAATGTGCCGCCATCGGCGAAATGATCTTTCTGCGCCTTCTGCCAGCCGCCGAATGCATCATCAATCGTCACGAGCGTGAGCTTCGGAAACTGATTGGCATATTTCGCAGCAACTTCCTCGTCGCGCGGACGGTAGAAATGCTTCGCGGCGATCTCCTGGCCTTCCTTCGAGTAGAGGTACTTGATGTAGGCTTCGGCGACCTTGCGCGTGCCTTTCTGGTCGACGACCTCGTCGACGACGGCGACGGACGGCTCGGCGAGAATGCTCAAAGACGGCACGACGATCTCATATTTGTCGGGGTCTTCCTGCACAGAGAGCAGCGCCTCGTTCTCCCAGGCGACGAGCACATCGCCCTGGCCGCGCTGGACGAACGATGTCGTCGCGCCGCGCGCGCCGGAGTCGAGTGCCACGACCTGCTGGAACAGCTTCTTGATGAAGCCCTTGACCTCTGCAGTATCGCCATTGTATTTCTTTTCGGCATACGCCCAAGCCGCGAGGTAGTTCCAGCGCGCACCGCCCGAGGTCTTCGGGTTCGGCGTGACGACCTGCACGTCATCGCGCGTCAGGTCGTCCCAGTCGTGGATGTTTTTCGGATTGCCCTTGCGCACGAGGAACACGATCGTCGACGTATACGGCGCTGAGTTGTTCGGGAACTTCTTGATCCAGTCCTTGTCGATGAGCCCTGTCGCCGCGACTTCATCCACGTCATACGCAAGCGCCAGCGTCACGACATCGGCCTCGAGCCCTTCACGCACGGAGCGCGCCTGCTTGCCCGAGCCGCCATGCGACTGCGTGAAGTTCACATGCTCGCCCGTTTCTTCCGTCCACTTCTTCGAGAACGCCTCGTTGAAGTCCGAATAGAGCTCGCGCGTCGGATCATAGGACACGTTGAGGAACGTCTGGCCGTCCGCGCTGTCGCCGGAGCTTCCCGCATCGCTGCCGCAGCCAGCCATCACCCCTGCCATCATCAGAAGTCCGGTTGCGACTGCCAGCCATTTTTTTGCTTTCATATGCTTTCTCTCCCCTCGTGTCCTTTCAATTCATATATGTTTGCTAGTTCAAAGGGCAGCAAGAGCCCCTGTGAAATCTTCGATGAGATCGTCCGTATCCTCGATGCCGACATTGATGCGCACGAGGTCGTCCGTCACACCGCCATTTTCTTTTTCCTCCGCGCTCGAATGCACGAAGATCGTCGACGCCGGATGCAGCACGAGCGTCCGCGCATCGCCGATGTTCGAGACATTGAGCGCGTAGTGCAGATGGTTGATGAACTGATATGCACGTTCCTTCGTTCCAAGCCGGAGCGTCATCATCGCACCATAGCGCCCGCCAAATTGCCGCTGCGCCACCTCATGATACGGGCTCGTTTCAAGCCCTGGATAATTCACATCAAAGCCCTTCGCCTCGCAGAGTCTTGCGAGCGCGAGCGCGTTTTCGCAGATGCGGTCGAGCCGCAACGCGAGCGTATCGAGGCCGATGCCCGTGAGGTAGGCGTTGAACGGTGCCATACAGCCGCCGTAATCCGTGACCATCCGCATGCGCATGCGCACGAGGAAGCTCATCGGACCGAATTGGTATTCCTTCATCTTCGGATAGCGTGCCGCGTCGTAGCGGAATACACCGCCCGAGACGACGATGCCGCCGATGGAATTGCCGTTGCCGTTCAGCGCTTTCGACGTCGAGTGGATCACGACGTCCGCTCCCAGCGAGAGTGGCTGGCAGAGATACGGCGTCGTGACCGTGTTGTCGACGAAGAGCGGCACGCCATGTGCATGCGCGAGCTCCGCGAGCGCGGCAATGTCAACGACGTCGAGCTTCGGATTGCCGATGGTCTCGACGTAGATGAGGCGCGTGCGCTCCGAAAGTTCCTCTGCAAAATCCTCTACGCGGTCGCCCGCTGCGTAGCGCACCGTGATGCCGTACTGCGCGAAATCGCGGAACAGCGAGCTCGTGCCGCCATAGAGGCCGCCTGACGCGAGGATTTCCGCGCCCTGCGACAAGATGTTCAGCACGGCCTGTGAAACAGCTGCCATGCCCGATGCGCAGGCCACCGCACCGACGCCGCCCTCGAGCGCATTCACGCGCCGCTCGAAGCCCGCAATCGTCGGATTGCCGACGCGCGTGTAGACAAAGCCCGGCTTCTTTCCTGCAAAGACGCGCTCCATGTCCTCCGCCGTCGGCTGATAAAAGGCCGACGACTGGTAGATGGGCTGCGTCGTCGCGCCCGTCGCGGCGTCCGGCGCAAAGGTGTCATGCAGCAGCCGCGTCGTGAACTTCATGCGAGGCCGCCTTTCTCGACAACAAGATCCCATGTGCCATCGTCATTCTTGTCGACCGAAAGCACTTTGTGTCCCTCGTCTTTCAGGCTGCGCGGCACGTTCTGGATGGGCTCGCCGTCGTTCAGATGGACGCCGAGCTTCTGGCCGTCCTCGAGGTCTTCGAGCGCGACCTTGACTTTGACGAACGTGATCGGGCAGACGACATCGGTGATGTCAATCGTGTCATCCAGTGCTTCTTTGCTCATAATACTGCCTCCACTGCTTTCTGGAATTTGTCCCATCCCACGCGATCGAGGCAGTTTGCAAAGCGTTCGCTCGGCTTCGCGTTGTCCTCGAAGAATTTCAGCGTCACATCGACGATTTCATAAATCTTTGCCTCTTCGAACACAATGGGCAGGAAATGGCGGCCGATCGCAATACGATTGCCATAGAGGCCGCCGAACGAAATCACGAAGCCGTTGTCGCCTGTCCATGCATCTGTCGGGCAGCTCTTGATGCACTTGCCGCAGTAAACGCATTTGTCCTTGTCAAACGTGACCGTCTTCGCGTCCTTGTCAACCGCGATGGCCTTTTCGGGGCAGACGGCTTCGCAGACGCCGCAGTACATGCAGCTCTCGGCCGACCATTTCGGCAGCACGCCGCCCTTGATGCCCATGTCGTTCTCCTCGGCCTTCAGGCAGTTGTTGTGGCAGCCCGTGAAACCGAACTTGAACTTGTGCGGGAGCTCCCTGCCGCCATAGCGCTTGTCGAACTCGTTCGCGAGCTTCACCGTGTCGATGAGGCCGGACGGGCACGTTGCCGCGCCCTGGCAGGCCGTGATCGTACGGACGCGCGGGCCGCAGACGCCGACCTCGACGCCGCCGGCTTTGAGCGCGGCCTTGACCTCATCGATGTCCTGCAACTTGATGTAGGGAATCTCGATGCCCTGACGGCTCGTCAGATGCACATAGCCCTTGCCGAATTTCTCGGCCACCTGCTGCACCGTGCCGAGCTGCGCCGCCGTGAAATGGCCGCCGACAGACTTCAGGCGCATCGCGAAACAGTCTTTCTGCTTCTGGCGCATGAAGCCGCCCTTCTTGAGTTCCTTGTAATCGACTGACATGGCTTGCTCTCCTTTTTCTACCATACGCCTGCTTTGATTGTCAGGCTTCAGCATCCAACTACTCCCCCTGCCACTTCGTGGCCCTCCCCCCTCTGAGAGGGGGGCTGCAGTTTGTGAGTCAATGAATCCTTAAATCCTCTTTTGTAACGGTCTTGTCCTTCGCGACGTGGAAACTGTTCAGCACGGGCTCGCCGCCGTTGAGCGAGAGGATGAAATAGCTCGCCGTGCTGTCGAAGGCGAGGCGCTTGTCCTCCTCGCTCGGCCGTGACGGACTCGCCGGATGGCTGTGCCAGTTGCCGAGCAGCTGATAGCCTGCCGCGCGCAGCTCCTTCACCGCCGCGAACTGCTCCTTCGGGTCGAGGGAAAAATGCTCCGCACTACGATCCGTATTCGTGAGATAAAAGACCTTTTCGACATTTTTCACATCGCCATCGATCGTGCCGCCCAGGAGGCCGCAGTCCTCGATGGGCGCGACGCCTCGCGCATGCTCCACCATCGCGAGGTAATCCGCAAGCTTCAAATGTACAACCATCCGCCATCCTCCTTATTTCCGCAGATCACACGTCGGCTGTTCGTAGTCGATGAGCTCCGTGATGGTCGGATGGTCGCCGCAGACCGCGCAGTTCGGATTGCGCGGAATCTTCACCTTGCGGAAGTTCATCTTCAACGCGTCGAACGTCAGGAGATACCCCGTCAGGAGATCGCCGATGCCGAGGATGTATTTGAGCGCCTCCGTCGCCTGCAGCGTGCCGATGACGCCGCCCATGACGCCGAGCACGCCTGCCTGCCGGCATGTCGGTACGGCATCTTTCGGAGGCATCGTCGGGAAAACACAGCGGTAGCACGGCCCCTCGCCGGGCACGTACGTCATGAGCTGCCCCTGGAAGCGGATGATGCCCGCATGGACAAACGGCTTCTTTTCAAAGACGCAGGCGTCGTTGATCAGGAACTTCGCTGGGAAATTATCCGTTCCGTCAATGATGAAATCGTAATCCTGGTCGCGGATGATGTCACGGATGTTTGCCGATGTCACGAGCTCGTTATACGTATGCACATCCACGTCGGGATTCATCGCAGCGATTGTCTCCTTGCCCGACTGGATTTTCGGCTTGCCGACATCGGCCGTCTGGTGGATGATCTGCCGCTGGAGGTTCGAGAGGTCGACGACATCGAAATCGACGAGGCCGATTGTGCCGACGCCAGCCGCCGCGAGATACATCGCAGCCGGAGCGCCGAGGCCGCCCGTGCCGATGACGAGCACCTTGCCGCCCAAGAGCTTCTCCTGCCCCTTGCCGCCGACCTGTTTCAGGATGATGTGGCGCGAATAGCGCTCGAGCTGTTCATTCGTGAGCTTGCTCACTTCGCACCGCCTCCCATGAAGTACAGGAACTCGACCGTATCGCCGTCCTGCACCGTCGTCGTTTCAAAACCCGAATGGTCGACGAACTCGCCGTTTAATTGCACCGTCACATATTCCGGCTGCTCCGCCTTCGCGACGACAAGAAAATCCTTCACGGAAAGGGGCTCCTCGATCTCGAGCGGTTCCCCATTGACTGTCACTTTCATATTGCTGCCTCCTGCATCTGTCCGCGCGCGTCTGCGGCGCTCATCTTAAGTCATATATCTTTTATATGTTTTCTGCCGATGTTGTTATCTTACAACACTCATGTAACGTTGTCAACCATAAATTTCAAAAGCATACATGTTTGGATGGTTTTATTCGTGCTTCCACAAAAACAGCCGGACAGCCGCGCCATGATCTGACGCAGCTGTCCGGCTGTCCTGCATGTGATTGTGGTTCAGAGATTTTGTCCGTTCTCCATCGCTTTCGCGACTTTTGGCATCCATTCTGAAATATGGATATGCTGCGGGCAGACGCGCTCGCAGGATTTGCAGGCGATACAGTCCGACGCCTTGCCATATCCCTGATGGATGTAGTTCTCGTAGTATTCGATTTCCGGCGAGTACCCTTTCCGCTTCATGAGCCCGCGCGTGTTGTAGAGCGCGAAATAGTTCGGGATCCGAATGTTCTTCGGGCACTTGCTCGCTTCGACGCAGTAGCGGCAGCCCGTGCAGGGGATTGCGATGCTCTCGCGAATCTTTTCCGCCGCCTTGAGCAGCAGCGCCTGATCCTCGTCCGTGAGCGGTGTGAAGTCCTGCATGAAGCCCGTATTCTCGTCGAGCTGCGCGAGGTCGCTCATGCCTGAGAGCACGACCATGACATTTTCAAGGCTGGCCGCGAAGCGGATGGCCCACTCGGCCGGGCTCCAGTCCGGATGTGCTGCATGCAGCATATCCTTGACGTCCTGCGGTGGGTCTGCCAGCGTGCCGCCCTTGACCGGCTCCATGACGATGACGGGCAGGCCGTGCTTCGTCGCGACGTCATAGCATTTGTGCGACTGGATGCCCGCACTTTCCCAATCGAGATAGTTGATCTGGAGCTGTACGAACTCGAAGAACGGATTTTCATCGAGAATGCGGTCGAGCACCTCCGGCGTGTCATGGAACGAAAAGCCGAGGCAGCGGATCTCGCCGCTTTTGCGCTTCTCCCGCAGGAATTCAATCGCTCCGTACTTCTTCGCCTTCTCGTAGTTCACATGGTTCATGTCGTGGACGAGATAATAGTCGAACGAATCGACATGGAGCTTCGCCTTCTGCTTCGCAAAGATGTCCGGCACCTCTTCCTTGCTCTTGAGCATCATGTCCGGCATCTTTGTCGCGATCGTGAAGGCGCCGCGCGGATGACGGTCAACAAGCGCCTTGCCAACCGTTTCCTCGCTCTTGAAGTCATGATACATCCACGCCGTATCGCAATATGTGAATCCGCGTTCGAGGAACCGGTCCACCATCTGCTCCACTTGCGCGACATCGATCGACGTCTGATCCTTGGCATCCAAGAGCGGCAAACGCATGAACCCGAATCCCAGTTTCTTTTCCGGCTTCTTCATATCGTTCCCTCCAAAACAACCAGCAGAATTTTCTATTTCTGCTATTCGCCGCCTGTCTCTCTTTTCCCTGCATTGCTTTATTTCGGATTCTGCTCAAAGAAAGACGCCATCTTGTCAAACGGAATCTTCTCGGAATGGACGTCAGCCTTTCATTTCGCGCGACGCTGCTCTTTTGCGAGCGCCTGATTGATTGCCGACGCCATCATCATCTTCGCGCGGACGTCGCCATGCAGGCCATCCATCGCAAGCTCTTTCGGCATCTCGTCGTAGCGCGTGAAGGGCGCGGCCGTGTCGATGTGCGGCTGCGTGCGGATGAAGGCGTTGACTTTCGCGAATTTCTCCTGCCAATCCGCCGCCGTCGGCTGGTCGAATGCCTTTGCGATCTGCGCCGGGTTGATGGGCGGCAGCGTCATCAGCACTGGACGGATGCCGCGCGCCCTTGCCTGCGCCTGGATGCTTTTGAGGTCTTCGATGACATCATCCGCGCTCGTGCTCGCACGCAGGCTGTTTGTGCCGCCGAGAATGAGGAGCGTCTTGAGATGCGAAAAAGGCTTCACATCGCTCGCAAAACGTTCGGCCATCCGTGCGCTCGTATCGCCGCTCTCCGAAAGATTCACGACGGGCTCTGCAAGATACGATTCGTAACTGTATGCCCAGTCCGTCGGCCCGTACGACAGCCGTCCGCCGCCATGGCTGATGCTGTCACCATAGACACCGATTGCAAACTCATCTGTGAGCTCAACATGCTGTGCTGGGCTCCAGATTGTCATGGGCTTGCCGCTCGCATCGAGCGCACGCACGCGCCAATAATAGCTGCCTGTGCGCGGCACAGGATCGTAGATGTCCGTGAGCTCCGATTCATAACGCGCAATGCGATAGCGCGAGGCGCGACGCTGGGCGGACGGTTCTGGCTCGCGGCTCGTGACTTCGACCTCGTACGACGCCGCGCCCGGATATGCCGTGTAAGCGTAGACGGGATACAGGAGATCCGTGCCGTTCCCCTTGTGATACTGCGAGCGCGGCACAGGCGCATGGATCGTCAGCAACGCCGCATCATCCGCCAGCAGACGCGGCCGACTCCACTCGCTGATTGGTTCGCCGTCGAGGTCAAGCGCCCGCACCTGATATGTAAGCCCCTGCGGCACGCTTCCCGGCGTCAGCGACGGCGGTAAGATGTACTCGCTCTGAAATGCATACGGCTGCTCGAAAACGGTCCGGCCCGTCGCGTCTTTGACGGTGAGCTCGTAGCGCACGGCATCCGTATTTTCTTTCCAGCGAAGAAGGAACAATGGCGCTTCGTTTTTCGCTTGCCGCGCGGCATCGGCGGCCGAGAGCGCATGTTCGATGCAATGGGAGAACGGTATCTCATCCATCGCCCAGCCAGCCAAGAGCGCCGCTCCGAACATCATCAAGGCGGCAAATCCGCCAATCCCCCATTTCACTCCCGCTTTCATTTCCATGCACCTCCTAAAGCGTCGCTTTCGCGTCCAATGATGCCCCAAACTGTTTCTTGTTTTCATGCACATCATATCATTCACGCGTGCTCATGTAAAATACTTGATTTTCGAAAAAATAGATGCCTCGAAAGCATGAAGTCCCTGCAAATTGACGAAGCAGTCGAGACAAAGATTGCATAGTTTCAAGGCTATGGCGTGTTCCAGATTACGGACGAAGCTGTCTGCAAAGCGGGCGTGAAAGCGGCGCTCACGGCGGGCTATCGCCTCATCGACACGGCGGCGTGCTATGGCAACGAGCGCGCCGTCGGTGCCGCCATCCGTGAGAGCGGTATCCCGCGCGAAGAGATTTTCATCTCTTCGAAGGTCTGGATTCAGGACGCAGACTACGAAAAAACGAAGGCTCGTTCGCTAAGACGCTTGAAAATCTCGACACGGACTACCTCGACCTCTACCTCATCCACATGCCATACGGAGATTACCACGGCGCATGGCGCGCGATGGAGGAGCTTTACAAGGCGGACAATATCCGCGCCATCGGCGACTTTGAGCTCATGGCGGACGACCTCGCAAAAATCCATCACATGGATCACTACAAGCCGCTGATTCTCGACATCGCCTCCATTGACGAAGTCCGCCGCCTGCACGGCATCACGTTCGAACAGTAAAGGAGGACGTCTGGACGACGAACGGAAAATACGTGAAATGACGAAAAACAGCAAGCCCCTTGCAGATCCATTCGCAAGGGGCTTGCTGTTTTCATCGTTGATGTTCATCCTTCTGCATTTCAGCAGAACGCTTCCGCCCATGATTTGAGCTCGCCTGCGCCAGCGCTTGACGCGAAGCGGCGGCCTTCAGAGAGTTTCGCGCCGGGGCACGACGGCGAGAGGGCGTCATTCGTGCGGCCCATCGTGCTGCCGCCCGACGTCGCGAACGGCACGACGGTCTTGCCGTGGAAATCATAGCTTTCGAGGAACGTGTTGATGATGTTTGGCGCGATGTACCACCAGATGGGGAAACCGACGAAGACCGTATCGTACGCGTCCATCTGCGGCACCCTCTTCGCGATGGCAGGGCGCAGCGAGCGGTCGTTCTTCTCCGCCGTCGTGCGGCTCGATGTATCGTTCCAGTTGAGGTCGGCAGACGTATACGGCTGTGCGGGTTCGATTTCAAACAGGTCAGCACCGATGGCGTCCGCGAGCTTCTTCGCCACGCGCGCCGTCGTGCCCGTCGCGCTGAAATAAGCAACAAGGGTCTTGCTCATATCTTGATTCTTCCTTTCTGCGGGTCAGGGATGTTCTTTCCCGTCCAGCATAGCACGCGCACGCCAGCATGTAAAATACTTCATGCATTGGCTTCTGCATATCCCAAAGGCATGCATCATGCGTCAATCATCAGATCCGCAACGGAAAACAGAACAGCCTTTCCGCCGAGGAACACTTTTTCACCATCGACACGACAATACAGGACGCCGCCGCGTGCAGAGGCCTGGTACGCCGTCAACGTGCTGCCGATACGCTGGCTCCAATACGGGGCGATATGACAATGCCCCGAGCCGCAGACAGGGTCTTCCTCGACGTTGAGCTTCGGTGCAAAGCTCCGCGACACGCAGTCATACGCTTTGCCGCGCGCCGTAGCATGCTGCAAGAGGCCGGGCAAGCGTGCCAGCTGCTCCATGTCCGGCTGCATCTCGCGAACCGTTTCTTCCTTTGCAAAGACGCAGAGCAGGTCGCGTCCCAGCCATGCCTCCTGCGGCCGCTCGCCAAATGCCGCCGCCATCTCATCCGTCACAGGCAGCTGACGGAGCTCGTAGGCGGGGAACTCCATTTCATATTTGTCCCCCGTCCGCCTCACAAAAAGCTTCCCGCTCAACGTCGTGAACGTGACAGATGACTGCTCTTTCTCATCATGATTCAGCAGCACATAAGCCGTGGCCAGCGTCGCATGGCCGCAGAGGTCGATCTCCCCGCCCGGCGTGAACCAGCGCAGATGATACGTCTCGCCCCCCCCCTTGACGACAAACGCCGTCTCCGAAAAGCGGTTCTCCATCGCAATGTCCTGCATCAGCGCATCGGGAATCCAATGCGAAAGAATGCACACGGCGGCCGGATTCCCGGCAAAAACATGATCTGTAAAAGCGTCTACGACAAATTGCCGCATATCTGATTCCTCCTTTGCCTCACGGTTCGATTTTCGACTTCACGACAGCCGGTACGCCAGCTGCGACACTGTTATCCGGCACATCTTTTGTCACGACGCTGCCCGCTGCAATCACGCAGCCGCTGCCAATCGTCACGCCTGGC
>OMZR01000047.1 GCA_900315575.1 uncultured Veillonellaceae bacterium | reverse complement strand
AGCACAAAACTCGTGAAAAGTTTACTGTCGGACTGGTTTGCCTCTCAGAGCAGATATGTACAGGGATTGCTTGGAAATTTGGCGTGGGAAAGTTGAGTTGTTAAAAAAATACGCCGCCGACGCAGATATCTTGGCGCAAAAAATCATCGACGCGGCCATGCATGGAAACTTGACCGAACAGCGGGCGGAAGATGGGACGGCAGATGAAATACTTATGGTACTCATGAAAAAGCTCGAGAAAAAGCGTAAATTGAAAATATCCTTGGAAGAATTATCGCAAAAAGATATTCCAGACACTTGGCGATGGTGCAGGCTATCAGATATTGGCACAACGAACGTGGGGCTGACATATCATCCTGAAGATGTCAAAGAAAATGGGACGGTGGTGTTGCGTTCGACCAACATACAAGATGGACGGATGGATTATTCTGACATCGTAAAAGTCGATTGCCCAATACGGGAAAATCAATATCTCAATCCAGGTGATATTTTGATTTGTGCCCGAAATGGGAGTCCGTCATTGGTGGGGAAATCAGCAATTTATGATGGCTCTCGTGGAAAAGTAGCTTTTGGCGCTTTTATGGCAGTTTTTCGTTCGGAGTGCAATCCATATCTGTCGTATTATTTTCAGTCGCGAATGTTTCGTCGGTATTTCGTAAACGATGATACAAAACAAATTCATCAAATTACGCAAAAAATCTTGAAGGACGCAATTGTGCCCCTTCCACCGCTTGCCGAGCAGCGCCGCATCGTCCAAAAGCTCCAATCCATTTTCTCGGCACTGCTTGGATAAAATGGAAGCGAACAAGTGCAAAACAATGAAAATCGTGCTATTCTATGGATAGCACGATTTTTATTGCAAAGGGAGGCGCATTCCGATGGACAATCTGGCATATCAGGAGCCGCCGCGTGTAGAACGCATCGAGGGGCGGACGTATCTCATGTCGCCGCGACCGAAGATCGGGCACAACCGTGTCTGCATCAATATCGCGAGCATCTTCGCAAATTATCTCATGGGCAAGCCCTGCGTTCCGTTTGCGGATGGCACGGATGTTTTTCTGGATGATGAAAACCACTACATCCCTGATGCGATGATCGTCTGCGACCGCTCGATCATCCATGACGATGCCATCTATGGCGCACCCGACCTCGTCGTGGAAGTCCTGTCACCCTCGACGACGCAGAACGATCGCGGTCCGAAGATGCGCCATTACGCGGCGGCTGGCGTGCGGGAGTATTGGATCGTCGCGCCCATCGCGAAATCGGTCGAAGTCTACTACAATGAACATGGCCGTTTCGAGCTCGCGGCCGTGTACACCCTGTTTTCCGAGCGGGATCTCGCGCGCATGGACGAGGACGAGCGCCGTGCGGTGCAGACGGAGATTCCAGTCTCGCTCTATGATGATTTTTGTGTCCAGATCAAGGACATCTTTTATGACATCGACTTCCCCTGAAGGGCTGCCGCGTGCATCCATTTGTGATGTGCGCGGCTTTTTGTATTCTTGTATACCTGAAAAATCCCATTGACATACCAACTATACATTTTTATAATAGGAATTACGTAACGTCGTATTCTCAAGCGACGAACAAATGTGTATATTTTGCGGACGACGACGTCCGATGAGGAACGGGCATCGCGGGCAGCGCTGGTTTGCTGCTGGTGCGCTTGTTCGGGCAACGCTGCCTCGTCGTCCCGCAATGTTTCAAGGGAGAGACCGATATGTGCAGAATTGGTTCGATCAAGAGCAAGGTGCCCGTTCAGCCGTCCCTGGCGCTGAAGCTCATGCTTCCCCAGCAGGAGGGGCATGACAACTCGGGCTTTGCCATGGTCATGCAGGATCTTTACGGCATCTTTTCCGGCTACAAGGACAAGCCGCTCCTCTCGATGGCCGTGACGCAGCGCGGCGCGCAGCTCGTGGAAGAGTACATGGACGCGCACAACTTCGTGCAGATCGCGGAGTGGATCCCGATCCCGGACAAGCGTCCGGGCCTCGACATCCAGGCGATGCCGTACTATATTTTCCGCAACTATGACTACCCGGAAGAGACGGCGCACATGACGCAGCGGGAAAAGGAAGACCTGCTGCTCGACACGCGCCTCGCGTTGCGCAAGATTCTCGAGGAGCACAACGCGGGCTTTGTCTATTCGTTCTGGCCGGACGTGCTGACGCTCAAGGAAATCGGCGACCCGGCCGACATCGCGACGTACTTCCACCTCTGGGACGACAATGGCTGCCTCGTGGCGAAATCCATCGTCGCGCAGTGCCGTCAGAACACGAACTACGACATCGTGCGCTACGCGGCGCATCCGTTCTTCCTCCAGGGCTACACGCTCTGCGCGAACGGCGAAAATACGTTCTACACGAAGAACAAGGAATTCCAGAAATCGCTGCACCGCGGCTACATCGGCTTCGAGTCCGATTCGCAGTGCTTCCTCAATACTCTCCATTATGTGCATCACGAGCTGCAGTGGCCGCTCGTCTACTACAAGCACGTCATCACGCCGCTGCCGTTTGATGAAATGCGCGAGCGCGAGGATGCCGACGTGCTTTCCTCCATCCGCCAGAGTCTCGCGAACCTCGAAATCAACGGACCGAACACGGTCATCGCGGTGCTGCCGGACGGCACGATGATGACGTGCTGCGACAGCAAGAAGCTGCGCCCCGTCGTCGTCGGCCGCACGGACGAGATGGTCGCCATCTCGTCGGAGGTCTGCGGCATCAACGAAATCATGCCGAACCGCGACGAGACGAAGGACATCTACCCGAACGAGCGCGAGATCGTCACCATCGACAACAACCTGGAGGTAGCAAGATGCAAGCAGTAAAGACGCAGGATGTGGGAGTCAACGACCTCCCCTGGAAAATCGAATACGATCCCGAGCGCTGCACGATGTGCGGCAGCTGCGTGGCGAGCTGCTCGTTCAAGGCCATCCACGTCGTGACGAAGCAGCGTTCTATCACCATTTCGGAAGAAGGCGTGCCGACGCCGAAGCGCACGCACATCGCGCGCCCCGTCATCGAGCAGGTCGCAAGCCTGACGGATTTCTGCCGGGGCTGCGGCATGTGCGAGAAAATCTGTCCGAACCATGCCATCCGCCCCGTGCGCAATCCGGACGGGCGCCGCACGCTGCTGTCGAAAGACAACGGCCCCATCAAGCGCGGCGGCCGCACGAACCTCAATGCGCAGCGCGCGCTCGACTCCATCGTCGTCGGCCGCATCTCGCAGATGACGGACCCGTCGCTCGACGCCGCGCGCCATACGTTCGACATCCGTTCGCCGTTCGGCCGCGTGCTCGACTCGCACGAGCTGCCATTCAAAGTCGTGGACGGCAAGCTCGTCAAGGCCGACCGCACGCCGCCCGTGCAGTGGATCTATCCGCTCATCTTCTCCGACATGTCCATCGGCGCGCTCTCGACGCGTGCCTGGGAAGCCGTCGCGCTCGCGGTCGGCTACCTCAACGAGAAATGCGGCCTGCCCGTGCGCATGAGCTCGGGCGAAGGCGGCATGCCCGTGAAGCTCCTCGAATCGGAATACCTCAAATACTTCATCATCCAGATTGCCTCGGGCCATTTCGGCTGGAACCGCATCATCAAGGCGATGCCGCACATGGTGACCGACCCGGGCGGCGTGCTCATCAAGATCGGCCAGGGCGCAAAACCAGGCGACGGCGGCCTGCTGCCGGAGGCGAAAGTCGCCGAGCACGTCCAGGCCATCCGCGGCGTCCCGAAAGCGACGCTCGCCTCGCCGCCAAACCATCAGGGCCTCTACTCCATCGAGGAATCCGTGCAGAAGATGCATCTCTCGATGAACGCGGCGTTCGGTTTCCGCGTGCCGGTCGCCATCAAGTGCGCAGCCTCGGCAACGTCGGTCTCCGTCTACAACAACCTGCTGCGCGACCCGTACAAGATCTGCGGCGGCTTCTTCATCGACGGCATCCAGGGCGGCACGGGCGCGGCCAACGAGGTCTCGCTCGACCACACGGGCCATCCCGTCGTCTCGAAAATCCGTGACTGCTACCTGGCGGCCGTCAAGCAGGGCCGTCAGGGCCAGATTCCGCTCTACGGCGGCGGCGGCATCGGCATGACGGGCGATGCGGCGGCAGACGCGTTCAAGATGATGTGCCTCGGCGCGAACGGCGTGTTCGTCGGCAAGGTGCTCATCCAGCTCCTCGGCTGCATCGGCAACGAGCAGGGCCGCTGCAACAGTTGCAATACGGGCAAGTGCCCGATGGGCATCTGCTCGCAGGATCCGCGTCTCGTCAAGCGCCTCGACATCGACCGCGGCGCACAGAAGATCGTCGACTACGTGCTGACGTTCGACAAGGAGCTCAAGAAGCTCATGGCGCCGATCGGCAACAGCTCGCTCCCAATCGGCCGCAGCGACGCCCTCGTCTCGACCGACAAGAACGTCGCCGACCGGCTCGGCATCCAGTACGTGTGCTGATTCATTTGGTGTGGCAAACTGCAGCCCCCCTCCCTCAAAGAGGGAGGCTGTCAGTACCGTTGCTGTGAACATGAATGGCAGGAGAAACATTATGTTTAAAATAGAGACCATGAAAGGCCATAACCGCATGTCCACGCAGGATCTTCTGCTGGCGATTGAAAAAGCGGTCAAAAATGGCGAAACGGAATTTGACATCGCGGCGTCCGGCCAGCACGACATCGGCGGCCCGCTCTGGAATAAGGACGGCAAGACGCTCCATTTCCACGTCACGAACGCCGGTCAGCGCGTCGGCTCCATGTGCCTGCCGGGCACGGAAATCGTCGTCGACGAATCGACCTCGGCCGACGTCGGCTGGCTGAACGCCGGCGGCCTCATCACCGTCAAGGGCGACGCGGGCGACACGGCGGGCCACTGCTCGTCGGGCGGCAAGATTTACATCGGCGGCCGCGCGGGCACGCGCTCGGGCTCGCTGATGAAGCACGACCCGCTCTACGAAGAGCCGGAACTCTGGATTCTCAAGAACGTCGGCTCGTTCTCGTTCGAGTTCATGGGCGGCGGCAAGGCCGTCGTCTGCGGCTGGGACAGCGAAGAATTTGACTCCGTGCTCGGCGAGCGCCCCTGTGTCGGCATGGTCGGCGGCGTCGTCTACGTGCGCGGCCCAATCGACCAGCTGCCGCCGGACGTGCGCCCGCACGAGCTCGACGACAAAGACATCGAATTTTTGAAAGGCGGCATGGGCGCGTTCCTCTCGGCTGTCGACCACGCCGACCTCGAAGGCGAGCTCAGCGACTGGTCGAAATGGCAGAAGCTCGTTCCGCTGACGGCCGCTGAAAAGGCCGCACAGCCGAAGCCCGAGAGCGTCCGTGATTTCCGCCTGCACGAATGGGTCAAGGGCGGCATCTTCTCTGACGTCGCGCATGACGATTTTGTCGTCCACAACACGCTCTCGCACGGTGACTACCGCCTGCGCGTGCCGAGCTGGGACAACGCGAAATTTGCGGCGCCTTGCGAATTCTCCTGCCCGACGGGCATCCCGACGCAGCGCCGTTACGGCCTCATCCGCCAGGGCAAGCTCGACGAGGCGCTCCATCTCGAACTCGACTACACGCCATTCCCCGGCTCCGTCTGCGGCTCCGTCTGCCCGAACCCCTGCATGGACGGCTGCACGCGCGGCGGCATCGACTTCCCGATCCAGATCGGCGATCTCGGCTACCTCTCGGCCTTCACGAAGGTCGAGCCGCCGAAGACGAAGACGGGCAAGAATGTTGCCATCATCGGCGGCGGTGTCGCCGGCCTCTCGGCCGCGTGGCAGCTCGCGCGCAAAGGCCACAGCGTCACGGTCTATGACGACGCTGACCACATCGGCGGCAAGCTCGAACAGGTCATCCCGCGCGGCCGCCTGTCGCACGAGCTCCTCGAAGCCGAGCTCAAGCGCATCGAGAGCGTCGGCGTGAAATTCGTCTCCGGCTGCAAAGTCGACAAGGCGAAATTTGCGGCGCTCCAGAAGAACAGCGACGCCGTCATCGTCGCGACGGGTGGCACGAAGTCCCGCTTCTTCCCGTGGGAAGGCGTCGAGCACCTGACGATGGGTCTCGAATACCTCAAGGCCATCAACCGCGGCGAGCATCCGAAGACGGGAAAGCGTGTCGTCGTCATCGGCGCCGGCAACTCCGGCATGGACACGTGCCGTGGCGCGTACGACATGGGCGCGGAAAGCGTCGTCGCCGTCGATGTGCAGAAGCCGGCCGCGTTCGCCGACGAGATCAAATACGTCGAGAGCCGTGGCGGCAAGCTCGTCTGGCCGTTCTTCACCTCGAAAATCACCGAAAAGGGCGTCTATGCGAACGACGGCCGCTTCATCGAAGCCGATCAGGTCATCGTTTCCATCGGCGAAGAGCCGGTGCTCGACTTCCTGCCGGACGACGACCGCATCCAGTACTTCCGCAAGAGCTGGCTCGTCCCCGACAAGACGCAGTCCATCCTGCCCGGCGTCTTCACGGCCGGCGACACGATCAAGCCGGGCCGCCTGACCGACGCCATCGGCAGCGGCCGCAAAGCCGCCTGGTACGCCGACCAGTACATGAACGGCACGGCCGAGCCTTTCCCCGAAAAGAAAAAGATTCCGGCTGAGCGCCTCTCGACGGCCTACTTCGAGCGCTGCCATCACTGCGACCTCGGCGACCCCGTCGACGACCACACGCGCTGCGTCAGCTGCGGCACCTGCCGTGACTGCAAGATGTGCCTCGAATCCTGCCCGGAAGAAGCCATCACACGCATCCAGCACGAGGACGGCTCGTGGGAATACCAGAGCGATCCCGACCGCTGCATCGGCTGCGGCATCTGCGCCGGCGTCTGCCCCTGCGGCGTCTGGACGATCCAGGACAACCCCGTCAAGATCCCGATGTACTCGACGGGTGCACAGGCGTAAGCAGACACTTGTATAGAGTGAAAAATCCAGTCGTACGATTTGACGTGCGGCTGGATTTTTATTGCGGCATCCTATTGAATAGGGTATAATGAAGGAAAGGCAAGCAGGGGGATTTGTAATATGGAATCATCACGGTCCATGGATGCAGCAAAGGAGTGAAACTTATGAGCAAAACATATGATATGATCACGGATTCCTTGCAGGAACTCATTAGCGACTATGAAACGACAGGGGGGGAGAATCTCGCGCACGATACCTTCTGCATTACGCTGACTCCGGCAAAGAAATTCACGGCGGAAGATGTCAAGAACATCCGTGCGCGCAATCATCTGACGCAATCCCTGCTGGCAAAATTCCTTTGCGTGAGCAAGAAAACGGTCGAAGCATGGGAATCCGGCCGGAATCAACCGAACGGGCCATCACGCCGACTGCTGGAGCTTCTTGACAATCACAATGCTGTTGTTACAACATCCTTGGCATGAGATGGATTTAGCGTCTTGGATTGCAGGAAGAAGGTACACAATGAATTTGCGTAAATACATAAATGTATGTATTATTGGCGTCCTATGCATGTTGCCCAATCGCACGTTTGCATCCGTACCCGATAGCGAAATATCTTTGGGCGGGATATATTTTGGCGCATCGATGCAATATGTCAAAAGTATTTACGGGACTCCGGACAAGAAAGTCATAACGGTTTATGTTTCCGAGAATAATGGATTTGCTACACCAGCGGGCGTTATCGTAGGAATGGATTATACGGTTCCTCAAAAATTATATGGAGCACCAGATAACCATGGCAGTTCTTATTTGTTCTATGCTAGAGAGAGCAATCCATATGAAGGACTCTCATTTCATTTACACGAGGGTATTATTACGGCAATTGCCATTGGAGCATCTGACTGATATTTTCGAGCAAATGATAATATCAATGTGTTTTGATAAAAGAGAATAAGGTGATGATGATGTCTACAATTCCGTTCCCGAGCGTGTGGCACATATTTGCAAAACCGTATCAGAACATCACACGCATCTTCCCGACGCAGCAAGCAGACGTCGGGCGGATGATTGATGTTTGCAAGAACGACCCGAACATCCGGAAAATCATCATTTTCGGCAGCAGTGTTACGCCGCTCTGCAATCCGTGGAGCGACATTGACATCTATTTCGAGATGAAGGAACCGCCGCAGCGCTACCCGAGCATCGGCAGCCACACGGCGGTTTTCGATAAATGGGATAATTTTTCCGTGGATGAAAATCTCAAACGCGAGATTGATGAGAAGGGGGTCGTCGTCTATGAGCGAGACGAACAGGAAACCGCCTGAAACGGAAACTCTCCGTGATATTGCTGCACGGAACTTGTCAGCAGCGGAAACCATCTTGCAAAATTATCCGAATGGCGATGGCATGCTGAATATCGTCGGCTATCATCTCCAACAATGCGTCGAGCTTGCGCTCAAGCATGTTCTGGAAACGCACGCCGTGAAATATCCCAAAACGCACGATATTGATGACCTGCTCGAGCTTTTGCCAGGCGATTGTACAGCTGCCTTCGAGCAAGTTGCGCAGAATGCACGTATCATTTCACAATTGGAATCTCGGACACGCTATATCAAGGGCTATCGCATCAAACTGGAAACCATCGCGAAGGTTTTGGAGATTGCTCGCCATCTTATGGAGCGTACCCGATAATATAATAAAGCGAGGAGCAATTTCAGGAAGGAAGTTTTCCATGCTGCCAGAAGAACGTCAGAACATGATCGTCCAGCTCGTGAACGAGCATGGGGCGGTGAGCGTGAAAGAGCTCAGTGCGCGGTTCGCGGTGACGGATGACAGCATCCGCAAGGATCTCGCGTTGCTGCAAAAGAACGGCCGTCTGAAGAAAACATATGGCGGGGCGCTGAAGATCGCGCCGGACGAGGATCATTTCGTCTCGCAGCGCAAGCCGAAGTATCGCGCGGAAAAGCAGCGGATCGCGAAGAAGGCGCTGAAGCTGCTGCATGACGGCGAGACGATCTTCCTCGACATCTCGACAACGAATATCGAGCTCGCGAAGCTGCTCAAAATGTCGGGCCTCGCGCTGACGGTCGTGACGAACATGGTGGACGTGATGACGACGATGGCGGGCGATGAGCACAACCGGCTCATCTTCATCGGCGGCACGTTCAGCGAAGGCTGCGATGGCTTTGTCGGGGCGCTGACAAATCGCGCGCTCGCGCAGTACCATTTCGACAAGGCCTTCCTCGGCGTCGTCGGCCTCGACCTCGCGCGGCAGCAGGCGACAACGTACACGCCAGAGGACGCGACGACGAAGGAAGCCATCCTCGCCGCGAGTGCAGAAAGCTGGCTGCTGCTCGAAACGCGCAAGCTCGAAAAGACGGGGCCATATGTCTTTTCCGACCTGCACGACGTAAAGGGCGTGCTGACCGAAAAAGCGGTCGAGGAAGCAACGGCCAAAAAGCTCGAAGTACTCGGCCTCGCCGTGCTCTGAGCCAAGCCCCCATATTTGCGCGTCTTCCATGCTGTGCTGGGCTTCCGCCATCACACATTCAATAGAGAATGGCGGAGTACCTGGGGACGAACGAAGAAAACACGAACGGAGCGAAATAATCTCCGGCATGCCGGCTTTGTTTGATCTGCAAGATGGTTGCATAAATGGCTTTGCGATCAGCACGCGGCAGGGTATTCATCGCGTCATCCCACGATGGTTCCTTTATGAGACCGCGCAAGCGGAGGCCGACCCACGCCGCCCCATGCTCGCCTGCCGCCTGATTGGCCGCTTCGTAATCCTTCGCAGCCTGGGCGAGCGTGGCAGCGTCTTTCTTCTCGTGATAAGCTTCCTCGGCCAGGCGCCCCGCCGCGTAATGCACCATCCAATGGTCCGGCGCGACTTGGGCAGCGGCCGCCTGCACTTCCGCCGCGCCTGCCAGATCCGGCGTCTTCTGCGTGAGCTTTGTAACGCAGAGCAGGACATCTGCCTTAACGAGCATATCGGCCTCCTCCTGCGTCCGCGCTGGTTTTGCGTCGAGGGCCTGTACGACCTGCGACGCATAGCGCGCCACATAATCCTCGCAGCCGAGCTTGTAAGCTCGCCATGCGAGCTGGCTGTACATGCGCGCGTCCCCCTCGGACTTGTCGAGAGACGCCTCCATCTTGTCAAGTTCTGCCTCGTGCTGCTCGCGCTGCCATATCAGCTTCTGTTCCTCACTGCGCATGATTTCTTCTTGCGTGAGCGTGCGAAAAGACGCCCCCTCCGCCACCTGCGTATGCATAGCAATCCCGCCGAGCGTCCACGCCCCCGCCAGAACCGCCACACAGGCACAGGACAAAATGCGTTTGGGATCCCCGAATGTTTTCCGCTTCTGCTTCATCAGATCCATCACTTTTCGCCGCCCGAGCACACGCACATCCCGCACGGCGTCCACCTCCTTTGTGCTGCCTTCATTCTAGCAGAAGATTCCCCTGCTGTCTGCCAAAAAATAAACGAGCCTCCCATCTCTGCTGCAGCAGGAATGGGAGGCTCGTTGTTCCACGTGGAACAATGGTGCTTGCCGTATTTACTCGATGACGTGGACTCTCTCCGGGTCGTAGCGGTCTTTCCACGTGCGCTTCTCGGCCGGATAGCCGACAGGGATGAGGCAGAACGGGAGGGTGCGGCTCGGGGTGTGGAGCACGGTCACGACATTGTCGATGCGGTCTTCGAAGGGCGCGATGGCGAGCCAGACGGCACCGAGGCCGAGCGTCGTGGCTTCGAGCAGGATGTTCTCCGTTGCGTTCGAGAGATCGTAGTTCGCGAGCTCGGGATATTTCGCATCCTTGTGCAGGATGGGCACGATGACGACGGGCGCATCAGCCGCGCAAGCCGCGAACGGGCTCGCTTTCGAGAGCTCGACGATGGTCTCGCGATTCTTGACGACATAGAATTCCCACGGCTGCTGATTCACAGCTGAAGGCGCCGCCATCGCTGCGCGCAGGAGTTTCTCGATTTTTTCCTGCTCGACGGGACGGTCTTCGTATTTGCGGATACTCATGCGTTCGAAAATGGCATCCATGATGAAAATCCTCCTTTAAATGAAGTAATTTCTTCTTTCTTTGCCTTCATTCTACCATGATTCCCGCGCAAAGTCATCTGATTTTATGCTTTTTTCTGCGCGAACAGCCACTCGCGGATGGCGTCGATGTTGTAGGCGAACGACCAGGTGTACATGTGGTTGCCGCCTTCGAAAACGGTGTCGTTCCACCTACAAAAAAATCGACATGCCTACTACAGGATGTCGATTTTTTGCTGTTCATGCAGCACGGCTCCTACACAGCCGTTTTTTTTGCCGATGTCAGCGTATCATATCCATATGAAAATCCGCTCAGGAAAGAACTTCCTGCACGATTTTTTTGTGCACGATGTCGAGGTTGTTCGTGCTCGTCAGCACGAGGACGGCGCCTTTTGCGGCGCGCTTGGCCTTTTCCGTCGCGGCGTGGGAGACGGCGTTCGTATTGATGACGAGGACGTCAGCCGCGTGGAGCGGTGCATCGTCGAAGTTCTTTTCATTCCCGACGAAACGCATGTAGGGAAAGCGCTCGACCGCCTTGCGCTGCCACGATATCGAACCGCCGACAACGAAGATGGCGAGCTCGGCCAGCGGGTCGACGGCCGCAGCTTCGGCAGCATGGTCATCCGCAACATCAGCTACGGCAGCTGTGCCGTCGCCGCTTTCGCCAGTCACATCCCCCGGCCGCCGCTTGCCCCGCTGCCAGAGCCGCAGTTCCTCGCGCAGCGCATCGACCTCGGCGCGAAGCTCGATGGTTCTCTGGATGGCTTCGTTCCGCTCCGCGCGCAGGCGCTCGTTTTCCTCGCGATACGCCGCGAGCCGCGCGGCGAGCTCCTCTGTCCGCGCGGCCGTTATCTGGCGTTCCCGCGCCTTCATGCGGATACCGTGAACCGCTTTTCCATGCCGGTCACGCCCTTTCAAAATTCTTGCGTCGAATGAAAAAATATCGTATAATACACGTAGATAGTGATAGCACCGCTCAGCGGTGCCCTCGCAGAATCAACTTATAAAAAGCCGCCTCTTTCAGGGTCCAGCTGTAAAGGCGGTCAGCGTTTTTCGGTTGCTATGATGATCAGAAGAATCAGCAAAAGCGTCAAATTCGTCTCGTTCATAGGCCTAGCACCTCATTTCTGAGGGCACGGATTACCGCCAAGCGATGCTTCTCTCATTGTAGCAAAAAAGCCGGTCTCTTGCAATCAAGAGGCCGGCTTTTTAAGCAGAGAGCCGATTTTGCGCTTTTTTATACTTTCATCGTCCGGTACACGTACCCCGCGATCGCCATTTCGAGCACGACGAGCATCGCGAGGAAGAAGAACGCGTCTTCGAGGCCGATGGCGTGGGCGAGGAAGCCGATGGCGACCGGGCCCATGAGGACGCCGAGATAGCCGAGCGTCGAGACGGCAGGCACGGCCGTCGAGAGCGGCATCGTCACGAGCGACCCGATGCCGCCGCAGAGCAGCAGCAAGCCGAGCACGTCCTCCGCGAGGCCGAGCCGTATCTTGAGATACGGCACCAAGGGCGCCCACGATGCCGTCCCGAACCCGCCGAGAAAGAACACGGCCCGCACAGCCCACTGCTCGCGCACGCCAGGCTTCGGGCGCGCCTGCTTCGCCATCGTTTCTTCCATGAAAGACTCCTTTCCGCGCACCGCTTTTTCTTGTCAGTGCCCGCCTGAAATGGTATAATAGTAGCAATAAGAGCAGCTGGTGTTCGAGACCATCAGCTCGCCCTTCAAAAATCTTTTTAGACGAGAAGGGGCTCCCGGTTCGACACAGGGTCAGCATCACCTCTTCCAGATTGGCTTCTTTGCTTCCTTCGTAGCTGGAACTACTTCAGAAGCTGCAGAATGCCAATCACAACTTGCAGAAATGCCAGCGCAAGCGCCAATTTTTCATAAGTGGTCATGGCATCCACCTCCCCTTGGGGGAGAGCTGATGTCAGCTGCTCTTATGGAAAGTATAGCACATGCGCTGGCATTTTTCTATGTCTCGTTCCGGCCATAGCTGCCTTTCGGCGGCAACCCCGTTTACTTCGCGTCCTTCATTGTGATGCCTTTGCCGCAAAGGCTTTCGAAATCACGCGTGAAGTCGTCGATGGCAGCGGCGACGGCCGCATTCTTGATGAGGCCTTCGATGACGGCGGGCGCGATGGTCGCGGCGCCGACGCCGTACTGCGCGAGCGCCTGCACCTGCTGGGAGTTCTTGAAGCTCGCGGCGAGAATGCTGCATTTGAGGCCGTTCTTCGTGAACATGTCCTGGATGATTTTCGCCGTCGCGATACCGTCCGCGCCGAGGTTGTCAATGCGGTTGATGTACGGCGCTGCATAGTCCGCGCCCGCCTTCGCTGCAAGGAACGCCTGCATCGGCGTGTAGATGGCCGTCGCCGTGATATGGGCGTCAGGCTGCGCTTTGCGCAGGCGCTGGATGGCTTCGAGGCCCGCGGGATTCACGGGAATCTTCGTGTATGTCTGCGTACCGAGCTCGCTATGAATGCGCTCCACGTCCTCGAGCATCGCGTCCGCCGTGCGGCCGACGACCTGCACATGGAGCTCCGCCTCCGCGCCGATAAATGCGCGGATCTCGCGCAGCACATCATACGGCTGGCGGCCACTCTTCGCGAGGATGGACGGATTCGTCGTCACGCCGTCGATGGGATAGACGGGATAGAGGGCTTTGATGGCGTCGATGTTCGCATCGTCAATCAAGAGTTTCATGGGAAAGTGCTCCTTTCAAAGCAGAGCCCTTCTTTATCGCACCCGCGGAAGAAACCATCATATCATATAGATATGACATGCAGGGGACTCCCCCTGCCCTTCGGGCCCTCCCCCCTCTAAGAAGGGGGCTATGTATCAGAAAGGCTCCGTTTCTGTCGAATACTATTTGTCAATCGTTACATTTTTTAATCCCTCCGCCTGCGCGACATCGGCGAAATGCTGCATTTCATCATCCATGTACTTGTGCGGATTCTCGTCAAAGCAATACGCACGCCCGACGAGATGGTATTTCGCGGCGGCAAGGGGATTGTAGTTGAGAAGTTCGTAGTGGATGGCGGGGTTCTCGCTCGCGAGGAACTGAGCGACAGCGCGGATGTTTTCTTCCGTCGCCGTAAACTGCGGAATCAGCGGCGTGCGGATCGTGACGGTCGGGAAACAGCGTGTCCCCGCTGCTCGTGCGCCGTGCAGGAGGTATCGCAGGTTTGCAAGAATCCGGTCGTTCGGCACGCCGGTCGCAGCAATATGCGCCGCACGGCCCCACATCTTGCAGTCGGCAAAGACATGGTCAAGGTGCGGCAGAACGGTGCGGAGATTCGCCTCCGGCACGGCAAGCGCCGTCTCGATGGCCGTATGGACGCCCGCCGTCTGGCAGCGCCTCAGAACATCGGCCGCAAACTCCGGCTGCAAGAGAGGCTCGCCGCCCGAAAGCGTGACGCCGCCGCCATGACGGAAGAACGGCAGGTCGCGCAGGAGCTCGGAGGCCAGAGCCGCGCTCGTGACCGTGCGCGAATCCCATGCCAGAGCACCAGAAGGGCACGATTCGATCATGCGCTCCCAAAGTGCGACATTTTCCGTATCATGAGCGCGATATGGAATGCCGCGGACGAGGACAGACGCCGGCTCATCGTTCCCCGCCGGCATCGTCCGTTCCACTCCGATCTGCTCCCCCGCCGCCCGCGCGGCTTTCTCGCAGAGCCGGCAGCCAATGCAGCGCTTCTCGAAAAAGAGCGGCTGGCGCGTCGTCGGAATTCCTTCAGGATTGTGGCACCAGCGGCAATTCAAAGAACAACCTTTGAAGAATACGGTCGTTCGGATACCGGAACCATCGTGCGTAGAAAAGCGCCTAACGTCAAAAATCGTGCCCCGTTCTGCCTTCGCAGAATACCATCGATTTACTTGGTCATTCCTACCTTCGACACTCCCCCTGCCGCTTCGCGGCCCCGTAAAACCTCCACTGGAGGTTTTACGCCTCTGAGAGGGGGGCTTTTTTACATCATACCCCCGCATAGCTTGTCCTTGCGATGATTTCGTCCTGCAAGTCCTCCGCGAGCTCGGTGAAGTATGCCGTATACCCCGCCACGCGCACGGTCAGGCTGCGGTGGTTTTCGGGGTGCGCCTTGGCGTCGAGCAGGTCTTCGCGGCGCACGACGTTGAACTGGATGTGCGGGATTTCGAGGTCGACGAACGTGCGCAGGAACTGCGCGAACTTGTCGACGCCCGTCTCGGTTGCGAAGAACTCCGGCAGAAACTTCATGTTCAGGAGCCCGCCATTCGTCGTGAGCTCCTTGTCGAGTTTCGAGACGGATTTCAGAACGGCCGTCGGGCCGCCCTCGTCGCGGCCATAGACCGGCGACATGCCGCCATCGGCGAGCGGCTGGCCGGATTTGCGGCCGTCCGGGCTCGCGCCGACATTCGCGCCCATCGGAACATGTGCCGAAACCGTGTACATACCCGTGTGGAACGGGCCGCCGCGATAGTTGCGGTATTTGCTGATGGCCTTGCGGAAATAGCGTGCCCACTGCACGCCGAGCGCATCGACCCAGTCGACATCGTTGCCGTACTTCGGCACCTTGTTGAGAATCCGCGTGCGCAGGAGCTCGTAGCCCTCATAATTTTTCCGCAGCGCATCGAGGAATGTTCCACGTGGAACAATTTTTTCGTCGTAGACGAGCGCCTTGAGCGCCGCGAGGCTGTCGGCGAGGTTCGCGACCTGGATCATCTGGATGCCCGAGAGGTTGTGCTCGGCGCCGCCCGCCGTGACGTCGACGCCTTTCTCCATGCAGCCGTCGATGACGGACGAGAGGAACGGCGTCGGCAGCAGCTCGATATGCGCGCGCTCGACCTCGGCGCAGGCCGCAATCATGCGCTCCATGAAAAAGTCGATTTCCTTCGCGAGCGCCTGCTCGACATCCGAAAATGTCTCGTATTCCGCGAGATTGCCGAAGTCCGGCGAGACCTGCTCGCCTGTGATGAGGTCTTTGCCGCCATTCAGCGCGAGCTCGAGCGCTTTGCAGAGATTGAACATCGCCGCATCGCTCCAGCCGAGATTGTTGCCCTGCGTCGTGAGCTCCACACAGCCGACGATGGCGTAGTCGCGCGCCTCCTGCGTGCCGAAACCGAGCTCCTCGAACGCCGGGATGACCGCCTTGTCATTGAAGAACTGCGGCATGCCGCTGCCCTTCGCGACGACGCGGATGGCTTTCTTGAGCAGGGCGTCGCCCGTCTTCGGATGGAGCCGCACGGAAAGATTCGGCTGCGGCAGGCCGAGATGCGCCTGCGCCTGCAGGCAGAGGAACGAGACATCGTTGACATAGTCATCCCCCGCCGCATCGACGCCGCCGACCGCCACATTGAAACCGATCGGGAAGCCTGCGAAATACTTCGCGCTGCCACGGTTCCGCAGATACACGATCTGGTTGAACTTCAGCCAGAGGCATTCGAGGATTTCGAGTGCCCGTGCCTGCGTCATGCCCGCCTTACGGCTCCGCGCATAGTACGGCGCGAGGATTTCATCGAGGCGTCCCGGCGAAAACGACGACGCATTCGACTCCATCTGCAGTACGACGAACAGGAACCAGAGCGCCTGCACCGCCTCATGGAAACTTTCCGCCGGACGCTCGGCCAGCGCCGTGCAGATGCGCGCACATTCCAGCAGTTCTTCGCGACTCGCCGCCTCGCCTTCCGCCGCTTTCGCCATCGTCCGCAAGCGCCCCGCATAACGCCGCAGGAAAACCTGTACGCCCTCCATCACAATGGCGACCGCTTCATAGAAGTTTTTCGCGTCGCCCGCCGCCTGCGCGGCTTTCTCCTCCGCCTCGGCGCGCAGCCCGGCCGGCCCTTTCGCGAGCCAGCGGCGGCAGTCCGGGCAGATATGGCCCTGCGCGTGATCCTTCTGGTTGATCTTCACGACGCGCGCGATGGCGTCCACCTCTTTGCCCGCGCGGCTCCGCAGCACATCCTCGAGCGAACGCCCCTCCCAGTACGGCAGGATCTCGTCGCGGAACTCGCGGATGTCCTCCTCGTGAACCTGAAAGCGGTCCTGCGGCCGCGTCGGCAGATCCTCGAATTCGCGGTCGACCCAGCGGCTGCCGCTCTCCGGGAACACGACGCCCGCGCGCACGCCCGCCGTCCGGTTGCCCACGATGAGCTCGCCCGGCGTCACGCGAATCGCCATCTCCCGCAGCGCCGCCGCGAGCGCCTGCGCCCGCACGAGGATGCGCGGCTCGCCCGCATGCTCCTGATAGACGCGCGTCACGATGCGCGCCTGCTCGATCGACACAAACCGCGGCTCCGCCAGCATCGCGTCACGCAGCCGCCCGATGCGCTCCGGCATCGGAAGCTCGTCGATGGCCTTCGCCGAAAGCGGCACCGTTTTTTCCGCCTCGTTCATCATTCTCTCTCCTCTCAATTTCGTATCTTTTCGCGTTTTCACGATTCTTTCCGTTTCTTGAGATAAATCTAGCACAGAGACGCCCGTTTGTCAATCTTTTCTCTGCCCTCTTGCCACGTTTGATATGATGGAAGAAACGACATTTTTCAGAAAGAAGGTTCTTTATGCCGTTTTCCCCTCCGTCCATCTGCCGCGCACCATCGAGAGCTTCGTGCGCAGCCACAACTTCGCGGACAAGCGCATCTTCCCCATCATCACCCACGGCGGCACCGGCGCGGGCGAAAGCGTCAGCGTCCTGCGCGGTGCCGCTCCAAGCGCCGACCTCGTGCCCGTACTCGATGTCTACAGCAGCGACGTGCCGGGAGCGCGCAGACAGGTCGCAGCATATCTGAAAGCGAACAGCGAAAAACAGTAATTTTGAACAGCAAAAATGCCATGCTTCAAAATGTTCCACGTGAAACATTTTAGAGCATGACATTTTATTTAGAATAAATCGCTGTGTGAGCCTGTTCTAGAAAGCGTCAGAGTCAAGATGCCCTCGTTCAAGCGATAGATGAGCAACCAATCCGGCAAGATGTGACATTCTCGAGATCCTTCCCATCTCCCGGAGAGTGGATGGTCTCGATATTTTTCTTCGAGTTGCTTGCCATCTGCCAAGAGTTCGATGACATCATCGAGAAGTTGTATATCTCGTCCCCGCTTCATCGCTAATTTGTACTCGCGTTTGAATTGGATCGTTGCTTTTACGTGATATTTTGTCTTTTTCATGCTTTTAAATCCGCAAACAGTTCATCCAAATCATCGTACCCTTTGACATTCGGATCTTTTTCGATCCGTTCCGCCTCGAGCATCGCAGCGATGGTTTCCTCGTTCGGTTCCTCGTGAAGGGAAATCTCGAACGGGATGCGCCCCTC
>OMZR01000166.1 GCA_900315575.1 uncultured Veillonellaceae bacterium | reverse complement strand
TGCGCATAATCGGCAACGGTATCCTGCTGTGTGATGTACTTCGAGAGCATATTCGCCGAAAGCTGTCCGGCCGTGTTCGCCCGCTTGACGAAATAAGCCGTCGCCGCCTCCTTGAAGGCATCGACGTCGAGCGTACCGTCAATGTCTACCGAGACGTTCACGATGTACGGCTCCGGGCTCTCGACGTAGACCGTTGCGCCAATCGGGCGGCGCTCCTCGATGTAGGCCTTGACGGCTGCGATGAGGTCGGCGCTGGCCGTCTTGCCGTTGCTGTCGATGATGAGCACTTGTACCGTGCCATTGCCGTAGCGGAGCGGATTGATTTTGCACGATCCGACGCCATCAACCGCCATTGCCCAGTTGTAGTAATGGTAGACGTTGCCAGACGTCGCGGGCGTCCGAACTGCGATGTAGTAGCGCGTGCGGAGGTCATCGTCGCTCTCTTCGTCGTAGCCGTTCTCCATCGGCGCTGCGTTCGTAACGGCATGCACGCCCGATACGGCCAAAGGGATTTCCGTCACGGTACCTGACTTGACGTTTCCCGTCGAGCCGATGACAACAGCCGTGACGGTCGCATCAGCCGTGCCGGACGCAATCGTGACATCGTCATCCGTCTTGTACTGGATGCGGTCGGCCGTCTGGACAAGTGTGCCAGCCGGGACAACCGTGCCATCCGTTCCCGTAAACGTCACGGTTCCTGTCGCGTAGGCCGCTTCCTTGCGGTCAACGCCGTACTCCGCGCAGATTTTCGTGAGGTATTCGCCCCACGACGTGTCAGCAAAGGCGGCTTCTACGATGAGGTTCATCTCCGCATACGCGTTCTCAAACTCGACCGAGTTTGCGTTGATGATGTCTCGCGAAAAGCCGCCTTCGATTTTCGTTTTGTCGTTGAGCTTGTTCAGCTCCGATACCATGCGTTCCTGGACATCGTCGCGGAACTGCATCTCAAATGTATCCTCCATATCCTCACCTCCTTAGACGACGTACCTTTGTGAGAGGTACCCGTAGACGGATTCCAGCTCGATTTCGATTTCCAGCTTGTCATGGTCGATACTCGTTGCCTTGATGCTGATGATCCGGACGATGTACGGGTTCACGAGCAGTCCCTCTTTGATGTACCTCATGACATCTTCGGACGTTGCCTTGTTGTTCATCCGCCGACCGATGAAACGTTCGAGCTCGACGCCATAAGGCGCGTCTTGGTTGTACTCGCCATGACGATAGGCAGGATAACGAAAGCGCTCTGTCTTCAGGCACTTGTAAATCCACACTTTCAGAGCTTCGTTTTCCGTGACAAGGATGATGTTGCCGCGCGTATCCCGTCGGAAGGTGTCATGGTCAAAGTCCCATGCAAAGTCCGTGAGCTCTGGCAGGTTGCTGTCCTCCGTGTCCTCCGTCGTTGTCATCGCAACAAAAGGATTCGCCATCAGTACCACCCCCAGTCCGGCCGGACAACCTTCGCGAGCACGTAATACTGCTGCGATGTCTGCATATCGTCAGACGCCTCGACAGGTATCATGGCAACATGGTCGCCTGCTTTGAGCGTGTCCGTCCATGTCTCGTCGTTGTCTACGGGATGGTTATGCGATTCGTAGGAAGGCAGGCCGCTGCCACCGCCGCGATACGATGTCTCGCCTTGGACGTGCCGAACGTAGCCAGGCAGGAGGTAGTCGGCGATGAACACTTCCTTGTTCGTCAGCTCAATGCCCTTGTACGAAATCTTGATGTTCGGTGGCGGGGCCGTAATCGTGCCGATGCAAGCGCCTGGCGTCTTGTTCGTCTGCGCGACGTCGTCCATGATGCCGAGGATGCCCGTGTATGGATTTTCGTGCATGTTCCCGCCTCCTTACATGTGCGACGTCTTGATAATCTTGGTCGGATACAAGCCGCCCATGTTGTAAAAGTTCTTTCCGTGGACGACCTTGTTTGCGGAGGAGCTGTTGCCGACGTAATCCCCGTTCGGCCCTGCCGCGATGACAACATGGTCATTGTCACCGTAGACGATGGTATCACCCGCTTCGAGCTGCGAGCTGTCGAACGGGATGCAGTTGCCGCCAGCGTCCGCAACGAGTGTCGGGACAGAGGCAACGCCGCCATCATACTCGCTCTTGAGAAATGGCGAGTAGTACGAGCCGATGCGCGTGACGGCTTCGACGCAACCATTCTCCCCATGAGGCATCGTCTGCCCTGCCCATGCGTTGTAGCCTTCTTTGATGGCCGCGCCCATGCTGCCGGAAAACGAGCCCTTTCCGATTTTGCCTTTCTTCTTCGTCGGCTCCGGATTGACATTGCCCTCCGTCGTGGCGTTCTTCGCGGCGTCCGGCTTGACGATATACGTGAGGGTGAGGCTCATGTTGTGCCTGTTGCCTTGGATGCTGTGCGAATCTGCCGCAATGAGGAAGTCGCCCTGTATCTGCTCTTCCTTGACCGTGACGGCATAGCCAGAAATGCATTGGATGTTTCCGCGCGCCGTGATTTCGGAGTTGTCCTTTTCCTTTTGGAGCAGCAGGCGCGCGGACTGCTCCGTGTTCTGCTTGGAATCATACTTGTAATTCGCTTGCAGGAGGCCGTATTTCTTGATGTCGTCGTCGTTCTTGATATAGCCGGTCGTGTTGCCGCTATCATCAACGACGGCAACCTGATTGACCATGTCCTCGATGGACGTTGAGTGCTTCGCCGTCTCGACGTAATCCGTGTCAGACAGGACAAGATTGTCAATCTTCGTGTTCGCACGAACGACTTCCAGCTTCTGCTCTCCGCTGTCAGGATTGACGGCCATGTAGATGTGATAGGTCCAGCCCGTCCATGCCTGCGCGGTTTCGAGTGCCTTCTTGATGATGTCCGTGCCGCTCATATCGTCGGCGACGAACGAGACGGTATAATTCAGGTCTTCGCATTTGAGCTCGCCTGCTGTGACGCCGAGCGTCGAGCAGACGTCTTGGATGACGGCCTTGATGGTGACATTGTCATATTTGGCCGTCATGTGCGACTTTGTCAGGTAGATAAGGTTGTCGTAAGAGACAAAATCCATTTCGTAGCTCTCCGACGCGCGGCTCTGCATGAACACCTTGCCGACGAACAGGACGTATTTCTTCTTCGTCAGCAAGTCCTCATACGTCAGCTTGACGGTATCGCCGAGCTTGATGTCAAGATTCTGCCATGCCTTGTCCTTTTTGGTGTAGCCGATGGTAAAGTCGCACCGGCGTCCGGCTTGGTCAAGACTTCCACTCCATGTCAGCTTCGTGACGTAGTGCATGATGGTCTTGTCGCTGGCCAGCAGGTCGAAGCGCTCATGATAGAGCGCATCGCCAATGGCAGACGCATCCGCGCCCTTGAGCCCTGCTGCGCTTGCCGCGCTGGATGCCGCACCCGACGCCTTGCCGAGTGCCTTGGAGGCCGCGTTCGATATGGCACGGTTCGCGGCTTTGACGTCTGTCTTTTCGGCCATGCTCGCGACCATTTTTCCAATGCTCATACCAGCTCACCTTCGCTTCCGCTACTCTTGGATACCGATTTCTTCTTCGAGCCAAAGATGTTGGTGCCGTTCTTCGCGATCTGCCCTGCCGCGACGGTGATAATGTCCCCGGGTTGGAGCCCGCCCTGCTTCGTGACGGCGCGGAAGGCGTCGAGGTAATTGTGCTGCTTCGCACTCAAACCACCGTCGCCAATAGCGCCCGTGATGGCATGGAGCGGAGATTCGCCGCGGAGCATCCTCTTCGCCATGCCGACGCCCGCGCGCTGGAGGAAGGACATCTTGCGCTTCTTGAGCCCTGTCTTTTCATCCACCTTCGCGGGCGTGACTTCCGGCAGGCGGTATTCCTTGAGATTGATGGTAAAGTAGACGTCGCCGGAACCATCCTTCACGCCATACTGGAACGATTCGATGAGGCAATCGAACGAGATGGACGTACCGCTGATTTTGAACGTCACAGCCTTCTCACTCGTTCTCATTTCTTCAATCTTGTCAACGTAGCCCCAGGCATCCGGCGAATCGGACACCCAGTAATATTCCTGCGCGGGAAAAAACGATGAGATGGAGACGGATTTCAGCCCCGTCTTGCCAATCATGTTGTATTCGCCCGCGTTGTTGATGTCGATGGTCGAATTCTTGTTCGACACTTGCACGGAAAATTCTTCCGGCGCGACAGGGAGCGTCACGCTGCCGATGGAGACGGAGATGTCGCCGCCCCCGCTTCCGTCGAGGTTGTCAAGAAAATTCCCTAGCGCACTCTTTGCGATGTTTCCGATAAGGCTCATGTCTCCACCTCCTTACATGCGGTTGATGGCCGTTGATTTCAGCATGAAGTACAGCTTCCTTGCGATGCGGTCGATGTCCGCTTCTTCGCGAACAATCATCGTCTC
>OMZR01000071.1 GCA_900315575.1 uncultured Veillonellaceae bacterium | reverse complement strand
CATAAATATGTGCATATTTTTTTGCTGAATAAATTTCCATATCTATACCCTGCCTATAAAGAAGATAAAAGATAATCCTTTATTTCCTCTATCAATTTTTTGCTTTCAGCCCTCGATTTTTCCGGAAGTCTGTTCTCTTTTATCATTTCACAGAGTTTGTTTTCGATATTAATTCCTTCCTGCCATGAAAAAGAATTATATTCCACTCACTGAGCATAAAACGGCTTTTCACGATTCAAGCAACTTCATCCATATGAAAATAGTTTCAATCCTCATACACATTGGAAATCTCCTTCATCATAACACAGACGTCCCCCCCCCCGCAAGACATTTCCCTATTTTGTTTACATCTTACACTTTACGTTCATCGTCATTTATCTATACCTTTTCGATATTCTCACACATTTCTTTCCTCATCATTTCAAAACGTTAAATGATATTCCTGCCATACAAAAAAGGAAGGCACGGATAAGCTTTCGCCTATCCGTGCCTTCCGCACGATGCGTGATAATCTATTTTTTTCTCAGCCCTCGACGGTCTTCTGTGCTTTGAGCACCTTCGCCGCAATGCCCTTCATCTTCGCCGTCGAGACGGAGCAGGCAGCGATACGAACGCCGAGCTTGAGCGGCACAGCGAAGACAAGATCCTTGTGCAGCTCGTCGCAGACAGCTCCCGGATCCTTCGCCGGTACCGACAGGAAGAAACCGCCTTTGTACGGCAGAGCCTTCAGGCCGCAGGCTTTTGCTTCCTGCATGAAGATATCGCCGCGATGCTGGATGAGCTTGTAGAAGTCGTCGCGCTCTTTCTCGAACTGCGCGAGCGCCGTCTTGTCCTGCTGGATCTTCGTCAGCAGCGCCATGGCGCCGCGGTTGATGTTCGACCATGTCGCGCGGCTCGTGTACTTGTTGATTTCCTTGAACTCGTCGATTACGGATTTGCTAGACGACAGGCCGATCAGAGCGCCCGTGCGCTGGCCATACATCGTGTAGCCCTTCGACATCGAGAACGAGAACATGATGAGGACGTTGTCGGGGAGGCCCGCAAACTTATCCATGAATTTGCGCGTCTCGTTCTTCTCGCCCGCATAGTCGATGTAGGCGATGTCAACGAGGATGCTCATTTTCTTGCCCTGTGCCGCGTATTTCTTCGTGAGAGCGAGCACGCCGTCCCAGTCCTCTTCCGTCAGGCTGAAGCCTGTCGGGTTGTGCGCCGGCGTGTTGATGATGACAAGCAGGCTGTCCTGGCCTTTGAGGATCTCGTCCACCTTTGCCGTGTAGGCCGGGAGGTTGAAATGCTGCTGCTCGTCAAACAGCGTATAGTTCGTGAGCTTGCAGCCGCACTCGTTGCAGATGACGTTGTACGTGCCCCAGAACCAGTCGGACGTCAGCACATATGTGCCGTGCTCGGCGTAGTTCGCGACCGCATGATGGATGGCGCCCGTGCCACCCGCCGTCGCGACGGAGGCGAGGTAACTCTCGGGCTTGTGGTCGGCAAACGTCAGGTCAATGACGGCATCGAGGTACTCCGGCAGGCCGGAAATCGGCGCATACGCGATGATGTCTGTCATCGGAAGGGAACGGTAGACGCGCTCCATCGTCGGCAGGCAGGCGAGCTTGCCCTCGTCGTCGATCATCGTGCCGATCGTCGCATTCGTGACCTTGTCAGCGCCAACTTTCGCGGCCGCCTCGCGGCAGGCAGCGCTCGCGCCGAAAATCGCGTCCTTCAGTCTCTTGCCCCTTGCATGTGATGCAGCCATACTATTCGTCATCTGTAGATTGCTCCTTTCGTTTCACTTTCCCTATCATACGGCAAAAGAGGACACCTGTCCATAGGAACAGGCGGATGTATACAGAATTCTTCTAGAAAACTTTGACACATTGTCAATTCGAAGACTTCTTCTTGACCTCGATGCTGACATTGACCTCGCGGTTCGTGACTGTGATGCCGTCCGGCAGTGCGAGTTTGACGGTCATCTTCTTCGTCGCCGTCAGCTTGCTGAGGTCGATGGGCTCCGTGTCGATGGACGACAGGTTCTCGATCGTCTTGCTGTCACCCGCGACCTCGATCTTGATAGGGTCGGTGCGCACATCGCCGAGCTCATAGTCCTTCGGCAGATTTTCCTGCAGCACCGGATGGATCGTCACGATCTTCTTCGTGAGGCCGCGCGCGAGCGAGACCGAGACCTCCGTCGCGGACGGCACGACCTTGACGCCCTGCACCTCGCGGCCGTCGGCGTTGATGGCCGTCAGGGGCACCTGCAGTTCAAAGTCAGCGCTGTTGCCCGAAAGGCCGACATAGCCGACGACGCGCACGACGGTACCCACGGCCGATTCCGGCCCTTCGATTGTCACGAGCGACGACGCCTGCGTGACCTTCGCGACCGTCGTGCCCGGCGCCGACGCGCCCGTCACGATGACCTCGGCGCGCATCTGCTTCTGGATGATCTTATCGAGGTCGAACGAAACGGTTTCCGGCGCGACCTCGACAAGCTCGAAACCCTGCGGCAGCGCCGTCTGGACTTTGCAGTCCTGCTTGCCGTCCTGGGCGCCGTCGAGATCGACATAGGCGCGGAAGTCATCGGCCGTCGCCGTGACGAACAACGAGCGCGGCCCGCGCACCTTGATCTTGACGCTGTCCTCGCTCTTCGTGATCTTATACCCCTCCGGGCTGTTCACGACGGCGAGCGGCACGTTGAAGCTGCCCTCGATGGCCGGGTTCTGATCGTTCATGACGACGACCCAAAGGATGACGGCGACGCAGAGCGCAAGGATTTTCGCGGGCAGGTTTCGCCGGAAGATGCTGTTGATGCGGTTGATCATTTCTTCTTCCTCCAGTTCTCCACCAGTTCGCGGAAGCCCGGCTTCATGGAGGAAAAGGCCGGCTCGAGCATGGCCTGCAGCGTCTCCTTGTCGAGGTGGCGCATGATGTGCCCGTTCTCCGCGATGGAAATCGTGCCCGTTTCCTCGCTGACGACGACGATGAGCGCGTCGCACTGCTCCGAAAGGCCGATGGCCGCGCGGTGGCGCGTGCCGAGCTCTGTCGAGAGCGTGCGGTTCTCCGTCAGCGGCAGCAGGCATCCGGCCGCGATCAGACGGTTGCCACGGATGACAGCCGCGCCATCGTGGAGCGGCGTATTCGGGATGAAGACATTGAGCAGGAACTCCGCCGTAATCAGGCCGTCGATCTGGATGCCCGTCGCGCTGATGTCGTTGAGGCCCATGTTGCGCTCGATGACGAGCAGCGCGCCCGTCTTCGTCGAAGCGAGCGTCCGCACGGCGCGTACGAGCTCGTGCACGACGGAGCGCGCCTGTTCGTCGTCGAGAAGTGCTGCATTGCCGAGGAAGCGCCCCTGCCCGAGGTGTTCGAGCGCGCGCCGCAGTTCCGGCTGGAACACGATTGGCAGCGCGACGAAAATCAGCGTGACGGTCTTCTGCAGCAGCCACGAGATGACATGGAGCTCCATCCAGTTGCAGACGAGCGTGATGCCAAGCAGGACGAGGAGGCCCTTGACGAGCGTGATGGCGCGCGTATCCTGCAGCATCTCATAGACTTTATAAAGGATGATGGCGACGATGAGGATGTCGAGGATGTCGAGCGGCCCGACGGTCGAGAGGATGCCCCGCACCTGGAACGGCACTTGCGGTAATTGGAAATCGATTGGCATGAGCATCCCTCCCCTCGCGGACCAGCCATCCGGATTTCCCAAAATCTACACGACACTTGTATCTAACTACTTTATTCTAGCAAAAATCTGAAAAATCCTTGTTACCATCAAAGAATTTTCGTCATAAAGAAAAATCCCGGGGGCAGATGCCCCCAGGATTTTCCCTGGATGTGCAAAATGCACCATTATTTGACTTCGTGAACCCAGCCAGCAGGGCCTTCGATCTCGCAGAGCTGGATGCCGCGCAGCGTGTCGTAGAGCTTCTGGAGCACAGGGCCCATCTTCTCCATGCCGCTGGCGATGTTGATTTCCTTGCCGTGGTCGACGACTTTGCCGACCGGGCAGATGACAGCTGCCGTGCCGCAGAGGCCGCACTCGGCGAAATCGCCGACTTCTGCGAGCTTGACGGGACGGTGCTCGACCTTCATGCCGAGGTTCTTCGCGATGTCAATGAGCGAACGACGCGTGATGGACGGCAGGATAGAATCGGACTTCGGCGTGACAAGCGTGCCGTCCTTCGTGACGAAGAGGAAGTTCGCGCCGCCCGTCTCCTCGACGTACGTGCGCGTCGCCGGATCGAGGAACATATTCTCGTCAAAACCGTTCTGGTGAGCGAGGATGTACGGATAGAGGCTCATGGCGTAGTTCAGGCCGGCCTTGATGCTGCCCGTGCCGCGCGGGGCAGCGCGGTCGTAATCGCTGGTGCAGATCGTGATCGGCTTGACACCATTCTTGAAGTACGAGCCGACCGGCGTGCCGAACAGGCGGAACTGGTACTCGTCCGCCGGCTTGACGCCGATGACGGAGCCCGTCGCGAAGAGGTACGGACGGAGATAGAGCGCACCGCCCGACTCGAACGGCGGAATCCAGTCCTCATTGGCGCGGACGACTTCGTCGACGGCCTCCATGAACATCTCTTCCGGTACTGGCGGCATCTCGACACGCTTTGCGGAATCCACCATGCGCTTCGCGTTCATATCCGGACGGAACGTGACGACGCGGCCGTCTTTCGTCTTGTACGCCTTGAGGCCCTCGAAGACCTGCTGGCAGTACTGGAGGATGCCGGCGCACTCATTGAGGACGATGTTCGCGTCATCCGTGAGGCCACCTTTTCCCCATTTGCCATCCTTGTAGTTCGCGACATAGCGCTGCGAGATCGGCTGATAGCTGAACCCGAGGCTGTTCCAATCGATGTTGACTTTCGACATATTTCTGCCCCTTTTCTTTCACTAGAGTGATTCCATTCTATCTCTGTCCAGTGGACTTGTCAAGTTGTAAACGATGTCTTTCCCCGATTTTTTCAAAAAAAGATATAACTTCTTTTACTTCTGTCCATGCTGGGCGCGACGCAGGCGGACGAGCGCATGCGGCACTTCTGCGAGCACGTCCGTAGCCGTGAGGCCTTCGCCGAGCTTTGCGGCCGCGAGGTCGCCGGCGAGGCCGTGCAGGTAAACGCCGAGAATCGGCGCGAGACCGCTCTCCGTCTGCTCCATGAGTCCCGCGATCGTGCCTGCGAGCACGTCGCCGCAGCCCGCCGTCGCCATGCCGGGGTTGCCCTTCGACGTGAAGAAGACTTCGCCCTGCGGATAAGCCGCGAGCGTGCATTCGCTCTTCGCGACGATGAGGCACTGGAGGTCGGCGGCTGCATTGCGCACGCGCTGGATGAGGTTTTCGCGCAGCTCCGGGAGCTCGATGCCCAAAAGGCCCGCGAGCTCGCCAAGGTGCGGTGTCAGCACGGGCACCTGCTTGCAACGCGCGAGTTCCTTGAGGTGGCCGCGGAACGCATAGATGGCATCGGCGTCGAGCACCATCGGCTTTTCGAGGAACGCCGCGATCTTGCGCACGAGCTCGCCCGTTTCCGGCGCGCGGCCGAGACCGGGCCCCATGAGCACGGCGTCATAATTCCCCGTAAGCTCCAGGAGCGTGCCGAGCGCCTTGTCGCCGCCCATGATGCCGCTGCCGGGCTTCGTCTCCGGCACAGGCACCGTCATGACTTCCGTCGTCTTCATCTCCATGAGGTCGTGCAGGCTCTCGGGCACGGCGAGCGTCACGATGCCGGCACCGGCCTTGAGCGCGGCGAGCGACGAAAGATACGCCGCGCCCGTCATGCCGCGCGAGCCCGCGATGACGAGGATGCGGCCGCACATGCCTTTATGCGCGTCGAGCGGGCGCGCGGGCAGCAGCGCCTTCGCGGCTTCGTCGTCGAGCAGCGTCTGGCGGATGGCGTCGTCAGCGAGCAGGCCGAGCGGCAGGCCGATATCATCGACGAGCAGCTCGCCCGTGCAGGCCGCGCCCGGGCAGAGGAAATGGCCGGGCTTCGGCAGGCCGAGCGTCAGCGTCTTCACGGCCTGGATGGCGACGCTTGTGACAGCGCCCGTATCGGCCATGACGCCCGACGGGATGTCGATGGAAACGACGGCCTTCCCGCTCGCGTTCACCGTCTCGATCAGGCGCAGCACGGGCTTCTTGAGCTCGCCATGAATCCCCGTGCCGAGGATGCCGTCGACGACGACGTCCGCAAAGCGCAGGCTGACATTCAGGCGGTCCCAGGCGCGGTCGCTCGTGAGCTCATAGATCTCAATGCCCATCTTTTCGTCCGTCGCGCGGTTTTTCGCCGCCGAGACCGTCAGGTGCTCCGGATCGCCAACGAGGAAGATTTTGACGCGCGCGCCGTCATTGACGAGATGGCGTGCCGCCGCAAATGCATCGCCGCCATTGTTGCCCGTGCCCGCGAGCACGATGACGCTCCTGCCGTCCGGCTGCCCTAAGAGCTGGCAGACGGCCTCCGACGTGCGGTGACCGGCGTTTTCCATGAGCACGAGCTCGGGGATGCCGTATTCGTCCTTCGCTTTCGCGTCAATGGCGCGCATTTCTTCGACCAGAGATATTTTCATCAGGAATTCTCTCCTTCCATAACACATTGTGCCGTCGCGTACTCGCGCGCATGGCTCAGCGAGAGCAGGATGCGCGTAATACCTTTTTTCGCTGCGAGTGAACGGTAATACCCATGGAGCGTGACCTGCGGGCAGCCGAGCGCGTCATCGAGGATTTCCACATCCTGCATCGATCCGCCCCGGAGCCCCGTGCCGAACGCCTTGAGCACGGCCTCCTTGCCCGCAAACCGCGCGGCAAACGAAGCGGCTTCGCCCGCACCGCGCGCCTCGCAGTACGCGCGTTCCGCGGCTGTATAGACGCGCGCACGGAAATGCTCACTCGCGATGGCGCGCTTCACGCGGCTGATTTCGATGATATCCGTGCCGATGCCGAGCACCATAGGCATTCCTTCTTTTTCATCAGACTTCCCTACCATGATACCAAATCTCGCGGCAACAAAAAAGACCGTCGCAGAAAAAACTGCGACAGTCTTCGCTTTTCTGAAAATCTGAAAATCAACGGCGAACTCAGAAATTCGTCGTCGTGACATGCGAGCCATCCGCCACGGCGGCATTCGTCTTCTGCGGCGCCTCGCCGCCCGTGGCCGCCGGCGTCGCATCGCCTGCGTTGCTGTTCGGATTCTTGTTCGCGCTGACCTCGTTCGGGTTGAAACGCAGATTGCGCGCAATGAGGACTTCGACGCGGCGGTTCTTCGTGCGCCCTTCCTCCGTCTTGTTGTCAGCAATCGGGCGATACTCGCTGTAGCCGATGGCGCTGAAGCGCTGCGGTGCAAGTTTCGAATTGATGGACAGCAGATACTTCATGAAGTTCAGCGCACGCTGCGAGCTGAGCTCCCAGTTCGACGGGTACTGCGCGCTGTTGATCGGGACATTGTCCGTATGGCCCGAGATGATGACGCGCTCCGGGATCGTCGCGAGAAGACCGGCAACGACCGGACCGATGCTCTGCGCCTGTCCGGCGAGCTCTGCCGAACCCGACGGGAACAACGCTTTCTCCTTGATGCGGATCAGCAGGCCGTCGTCCGTCATCTCCGTCGATAGCTGCTCGGAGAGCTCGTTCTGGTCGATGTACTGATCCATCTGCTTCTTGACCTGCTCGAGCGCCTGGTTCTCCTGGATGTAGGCCGAGTTGCCGGCGTCTTCGTCCGACGGCATCTCAGCGCGGCGGCCGGGGTTCGGACCCATCTTGTCGAAGAACGACGGGCCGCCCATATTGAACGCCGCACTGAACGCCTGCGCCATGTCCGCCATCTTCTTCTGGTCCGTCTGCGACATGGCGAACAGCGAAATGAACAGGGCGAGCAGGAGCGTCATGAGGTCAGAATACGGCAGCAGCCAAGCCTCGCCTGCTTCTTCCTCTTTCTTGGGTCCACGTTTTTTTCGTGCCATAGATTATTTCTCCTTTACGCCTTCGCGCTCCGACTGCGGGATGAAGACCATGAGCTTTGCCTCGATGGCCGTCGGCGAATCGCCGGCCTGCAGCGAGAGGATGCCCTCGATGATCATGCGCTTCTCGCTGACCTCTTCTTCCGACAGGAGCTTCAGCTTGTTCGCGAGCGGCAGGTACAGGACGTAAGCCGTGAAGATACCGAGGATCGTAGCGACGAATGCTGCAGCGACGGCGTGGCCGAGCTTGTTGATGTCGTCCAAGTTGCCGAGTGCTGCAATCAGGCCGACGACGGCGCCCAGAACGCCCAGCGTCGGCGCGTACGTGCCAGCCTGTGTCAGCATCGAGCGGCCGAGCGCATGGCGTTCCTGCATGACCGCGAGCTCCGCGTCGAGGACGTCGCTGACGAAGTCCGGATCCATGCCGTCGATGACCATGCCGAGGCCCGTGCGGAAAAAGGGGTCGTCGATGTCCGAGACCTTGTTCTCGAGGGCCAGGATGCCCTCGCGGCGGGCAATCTGCGACAGCTCGACGAACAGTTTCAAGAGTTCGCCCTTGTCATGACCGTTCGACTTGTGGAACGTCATCTTGACGATTTTCGGCAGCGTCTTGAGTTCCGACATGCGGAAGCCCGTGAACAAGCAGGAAATCGTGCCGACGATGATGATGAGGAAGGCCGCTGGGTTATTGAGTGCGGAAAGCGGCGCGCCCTTCAGGATCATGCCGACGAAGATGGCGATGAATCCCAGGATCATGCCGATGATGGTTGATGTTTCCAAAAAAAAGACCCCCTATGTCGTCCTGAATGAAGTCTGTGATTCCATTCCTTGTCTCCTAGATTATAACATTCCCCGCAAAAAAAGAAAATCCTACCTCCGATGCAAGAAAAAATTTTTTTCGGGGCCGGATGATAAATATGCATTATTTTACCATTGATATTCCTCATTTTATGCTATAATAGTGAAAAGCAAGTGAAATCCAGACAGAAAGAAGCGATTGCATGGAATTACGTCAGCTCGAATACTTCCAGATGGCCAGCCGCCTGCGCAACATCACGCGGGCGGCGGAACGGCTGCGCGTCTCCCAGCCGAACATTACCGTCGCCATCAAGAAGCTGGAAGCGGAACTCGGCATCCAGCTCTTCGACCGGAGCCAGAAGCAACTGGCCCTGACGCCGGAGGGAGCCGTCTTCCTCAACCGCATCGAACTCGCCCTGCGCAACATCCAGGACGCCGTGCTCGAAGTCAATGACTACAAGCAGCTCCAGAAAGGCACGATCAAGATCGGCATCCCGCCGATGATGGGCGCCTACCTCTTCCCGAAGATTTTTTCGAGCTTCCAGAAGAAATACCCGCACCTCGACATCTACCTGCACGAAGAAGGCTCGATGTCCATCCGCGAACAGCTCGAGCGCGACGAGCTCGACTTCGGCATCATCATCCTCTCAGGCGCGTCGAACCACCTGCAGCTGCTGCCGATGACGAAAAGCCAGATCGTCGCCTGCGTACCGGAAAACAGCCCGCTCGCAAAAAAAGAATTCCTGACGAAGGACGACATCGCGGCCGCGAACCTCATCATGCTCAAAGAGGGTTCGTTCCTGCGGCAGACGATTCTCGGCAAGCTCAAGGAGCAGAACATCTCGCCGAACATTATCCTCGAATCGAACCAGGTCGTCACGATCAAAGGCCTCGTCGCGAGCGGCGTCGGCATCTCGTTCCTCCTCGACATGGTGCTCGAGGACTCCCAAGGCATCGCAGCCATCCCGCTCGAAGAACCGATCTTCGTCGATGTCGGTCTCGCGTGGAAGAAAGACCGCTACATCTCGAAGGCCGCCCAGTCGTTCATGGATTTCTGCCGCGACACGCTGCGCGAACGGAAGACAAAAGAACATCATCCCAAAACATCTGCAAAGTAAGGAAAGGCTCTCCCGCCGCCGGGAGAGCCTTTCCTGTCATCTAAAATCCTTTCCTCATTCTTTCGGGAAGAACTCGTCGTGAATCGCATTGACGGCCTCTTTGAGCTCCGAGCCCTTGACGAGACAGCTGATGCTGATTTCCGACGTGCTGATGATGTCGATGTTGACGCCCGCCTTCGAGAGCGCACCGAACATGCGCGCCGCCGTGCCCGGGTTGCCGAGCATGCCCGCACCGACGATCGAGACCTTCGCGACATCTTCCTCGATGAGGACGGCGATGGCATTGAGCTTGCTCGCGACGCCGTCAACAACCTTCTTCGCCTGCGAGAGGTCATCCGAAGCCACCGTGAAGACCATGTCCGTGACGTTCTTCTCGATGTTGCGGATGCTCTGCACGATCATATCGACATCGATGTTCGCAGCTGCGAGCGCCGAAAAGATCTCATGCGCGATGCCCGGCGTGTTCGGGATGCCGAGCACGGCGATCTTCGCCACTTTGTCGTCATGAGCCACGCCGCGAATCACAAAGTCTTTATCTTCCATTGTATAGTCCTCCCTGATGATGGTACCTGGTTTCGTCGTAAACGTCGAGCGCACATGGATGGGGATGTGGAAATACTCGCCCATCTCGACGGAACGCGGCTGCATGACGCCAGCGCCGAGGCGTGCCATCTCGAGCATCTCGTTGTACGTGATTTCTTTCATCTTGCGCGCATTCTTCACGATGCGCGGATCAGCCGTGTAGATGCCGTCAACGTCCGTGAAGATTTCGCAGCTGTCGGCCTTGAGTGCGCCCGCGAGCGCGACGGCCGACGTATCGGAACCGCCGCGGCCGAGCGTCACGGGGTCCATCTTCTGGTCAGCGCCCTGGAAGCCTGCCACAACGACGATGTTGCCCTTGTCGAGTTCCTCTTTGACGCGCTCTGGCTCGATGTCGACAATGCGGCCCTTCGTGTGAACGGAGTTCGTCTGCATGCCGGCCATCGGGCCCGTCAGCGAAATGGCTTTCGCGCCGAGCGTCTTGAACGCCATCGCCAAGAGCGCAATCGACACCTGCTCACCCGTCGTCAGGAGCATGTCCATTTCGCGTGTATACTGATAAGGATCCTTGTTGATGCCGTGCGCGAGCTTGATGAGGTCATCCGTCGTGTCGCCCATGGCGGACACGACCATGACGATCTGGTCGCCCGGCTTCTTCTCGTCCAGGACCCTCTTGGCTACATTCATGATCTTTTCCGTGGTGGCAACGGAGCTGCCGCCAAATTTCTTTACGATAAGCGCCATGATTCTCCCCCTGCTGATGTCTTAGGATGCTTGGCTGCCCTCTGCCAGCGGCTTGACAACCAATTAACGCCTATTATACAAAACTTTCTGTGTCCTGTCTACACGAATATTGTATTTTATGTAAAATTGTTCATTCGGGATGGGCATTGTGATTCTTTCTGGACAAATGTCCGAAGTTATGGTAGCGTGAGGAAGATTGATTTCATACTATATTTAAAAGGAGTCTTGTTTCATGACCCAGCGACGCGCCATCGGCGTCGAGGAACGGCTGCCGCTCCTCGAAACCATTCCGCTTTCCCTCCAGCATCTCTTCGCGATGTTCGGCTCGACCGTGCTCGTGCCGATCCTCTTCCATGTGAATCCCGCAACCATCCTGCTCTTCAACGGCATCGGCACGCTCCTCTACCTCGTGCTCTGCAAAGGAAAGATTCCTGCCTACCTCGGCTCGAGCTTCGCGTTCCTCTCCCCGGTCTTCCTCGTGCTCGCGCAGTACAGCTACGAGGCCGCGCTCGGCGGCTTCATCGTCGTCGGCTGCGTGTTCTGCGCTGTCGGCCTCATCATCCGCGCCATCGGCACGAACTGGATCGACGTCATCTTCCCGCCCGCATCCATGGGCGCCATCGTCGCCGTCATCGGCCTCGAGCTCATGCCGACAGCAGCGGGCATGGCAGGACTGACCGCCGAGACGCCCGACATGACGACGATCACGGTGTCTCTCCTGACGCTTGCCATCACGATCATCGCTTCCGTCGCGTTCAAAGGCTTTCTTTCCATCATCCCGATCCTCATCGGCGTCGTCTCGGGCTACGTCATCGCTTCGGCGTTCGGCATCGTCGACTGGAGCCTCGTCGAGAATGCGTCGTGGTTCGCGCTGCCGACGTTCTACCATCCCGTCTTCGAGCCCGGTGCCATCCTCATCATCCTGCCGGCCTCGCTCGTCGTCATCGCCGAGCATATCGGCCACCTGATCGTCACGGGCAACATCGTCGGCCACAACCTCACGAAGGACCCCGGCCTCGACCGCTCGATTTTCGGCAACGGCCTCTCGACGATCATCTCCGGCTTCTTCGGCTCGACGCCGAACACGACATATGGCGAGAACATCGGCGTCCTCGCCATCACGCGCGTCTTCTCGACGTGGGTCATCGGCGGCGCGGCCTGCTTTGCCATCCTGCTCTCGTGCCTCGGCAAGCTCGCGGCACTCATTCAGAGCATCCCGGCGCCTGTCATGGGCGGCGTCTCGATGCTGCTGTTCGGCCTGATTGCGGCCTCCGGCATCCGCATCCTCGTCGAAGCGAAAGTCGATTACAACCAGCCGATGAACCTGCTGCTGACGTCCATCGTCATGGGCATCGGCGTCTCGACGGCCAGCATCACGATTGGCACGGTCACGCTCAAGGGCATGGCGCTCGCGACCATCGTCGCCATCCTGCTCTCCATCACATTCCGCATCATCGCGCGCCTGCGCGGCGAACCGTTCACGCCAGCAGGTGAAACGGCGGAAAAGGCAACCGGGGATTTGTCGAAATGATGCACCTGACCATCCAGCTCGATGACGGCGAAACCGAGCTCCCCGCCGAGACGTATCTCATCAAGCGCTACGGCATGTCGAAGTCGCAGTGGAAGCGCATCAAGCACAATGGCTCGTTCCGCTACAACGGCGCGCGCGTCAACGCAAAGCATACCATCGTGCACACGGGCGACGTCCTGACCTTTGAAAGCGAACGGCAGAAGCCGCCTGGCGCTTTCCCGATGATTCCAGAGAAAATCCCGCTCGACATCCGCTATGAAGACGACTGGCTGCTCGCCGTCAATAAGCCCGCGGGCATGCTCGTCCACCCGCTCCACCACACGCCGCACGGCACGCTCGCGAACGGCGTGCTCGGCTACTATCAGGAAAAAGGACTCACGCACCATTTTCACTCGCTCCACCGCCTCGACCGCGACACGACAGGCCTCGTCCTGATTGCCAAGGAGCCCGAACTCCAGCACATGCTGACGAAGAACGGCATCCAAAAGCTCTTCCACCGCACGTACCTCGCGATTGCCTGCGGCAAACTACCCGCGCGCGAAGGCTGGATCGATAGGCCCATCGGCGGCGTGCCCTGGAGCATCGTCGAGCAGCGCATCCTGCCCGAAAGCGAGGGCGGCAAGCCCGCGCGCACGCATTATGAAGTGCTCGGCGAGGCTGAGGCCGACGGCCAGCCGCTTTCCTACGTGCGGCTCTGGCTTGAGACCGGCCGCACGCACCAGATTCGCGTGCATCTTTCCTCGCTCGGCTGCCCGCTCCTCGGCGACGACCTCTACGGCACGCCGAGCCCGCTCATCGGCCGCCAGGCACTCCACGCCGCCGAGCTCACGTTCTGCCATCCCATCACGAAACAGGACATCCGCATCACCGCGCCGCCGCCCGAGGATTTCCAGCAAATCCTTGCCAAATTCTTTAAAAAAGTCATCTGACCCTATACACGAGAAGCCGTTTCTATGGTATAATAAACAAAGTTCATGAGTTCACGAGGGGTGCGACTGCGCTTTTCTGCGTGGACACAAATTCTAGGGGGTAATGTAAAATGCCATTAGTTGGAACGAAAGAAATGTTCAAGAAAGCTTACGAGGGCGGCTACGCCATCGGCGCTTTCAACGTCAACAACATGGAGATCGTCCAGGGTATCACGGAAGCAGCTGCTGAACTGAAGTCCCCGGTCATCCTCCAGGCATCCGCCGGCGCCCGCAAATATGCCAAGGGCCCGTATCTCCGTCATCTCGTCCTCGCCGCTCTCGAGGTCAACGACATCCCTGTCGCCCTG
>OMZR01000002.1 GCA_900315575.1 uncultured Veillonellaceae bacterium | reverse complement strand
CTTAATTATACCAAACTGGTGTGACTCATGCTATTTATTTAGCCATGAATCTAGATTTTACAAGGCTTTGTGAGTGTTTTGCACCTGCGAAGTTTGTAAATGTTCTCCCAATTGTGCTTCGCAAGATGGGTAGATCGCGTGCGGATGATTCGCTGACGTGAAGAGCGCAGGAGAAACCTTTACTTTTTCACCGTATTCTATATAATAAAGTAAAGCATGAGAGGAGGCTGGCCGATGTACGCATATGACGGCTTGAACCGCAAGCTGGAAGAAGCGGGGATTGGAAAGACGCGCCTTTCCAAGGAACTGAAGATTTCATCGCGCACGATTGCCAAGATTGCGCGCGGAGAGAAGCTTTCTTCCCGCGTTCTCCAGAAGATCGCGGCCTATTTCCAGTGTCAGCCGGAAGAGCTCTGCCGCGAGATTTCGGCGAATCCGCTGCTCCAGCAGCTGCGCGAAGAAAAGGATGCACGGATTTCGGGCGGAATTTACCATGAGCTCCAAGTGCGCATGACATACAATTCCAATCATATCGAGGGTAGCCGGCTGACGGAAGACCAGACGCGCATGATTTTTGAAACGGCCACCATCAACGCCGGAGATGGAATCCCTGTCGATGACATTGTCGAAACGATTCATCACTTTCGCGCGATCGACTATGTGATTGATGTTGCCGAAGAGGAGCTCAGCGAGGAGATCATCAAGCACTTGCACTACATCCTGAAGCATGACACCAAGGATGCGCAGCTGCCATGGTTCGTGGTCGGTGACTACAAGAAGCGCTCGAATGTTGTCGGCGGCCGCGAAACGGCAAAACCGGAGGAAGTTGCCGCCAAGCTCCAGCGCCTGCTGGCGGACTACGCAGCGAAATCTTCTGTCACAATCGAGGACATCATCGCATTCCATGCGGCATTCGAACGCATCCATCCGTTCCAGGATGGCAATGGGCGCGTCGGAAGGCTGATTGCGCTCAAAGAGTGCCTTCGATTTCACATCGTGCCATTTCTGATTGAGGACAGCAAGAAAGCATTCTATTACCGCGGGCTTGCCAACTGGCCACAGGAACATGGCTGGTTGATCGACACCTGCCTGGATGGTCAGGATACTTTCCGGCGCCTGCTTGCGATGTTTGGACTCTCAGGATGATGCATCGATCTGTTCCATTTCATGAAAACATTTTCAAACTATGAAAACAAGAGGGAATGGATGCAAAGTATAATGAAACCATCAAAGGGAGAAAGCGAACGGAACAAAGAAAGCGATTTCCCTGCGATAGCAATCATGATTGAATCCCATCAATCCAAAGACACGTTCCACACTACCACGGTTCCGAAAAGGAAGGGAGAAAGAATGGAAAAGCTCATCAAAATGGTGGAAACCATGAAGCCATTCTTCGAAAAGGTTTCCAACAACCCGTACCTGCGGGCGATCCGAGACGGCTTCGTCAGCTGCATCCCGGTCATCCTGTTCTCGTCACTGTTCATCCTCGTTGCTTGCGTGCCGGAAATCTTCGGCTTCAAGTGGCCGGACAACATCTCGAGCGTCCTCTGGCTCGCGTACAACGCGTCCATGGGCATTCTGTCGCTCTTAATGGTTGCGACAATTGCGAAAAGCCTCACCGGCAGTATCAATCACAAACTGCCAAAGCTGCGCCAGATCAATGACACGTCGGTCATGATCGTCTCGATCATCTGCCTCGTGCTTCTCGCGGTCGAGCCGATCAAGGGCGGCTGGTCCGCGGACTTCATGGGTTCGAAAGGCCTGCTCTCCGCGTTCGTCGTCGCGTTCTCCGTGCCGAACATCTACAAGTTCTTCGTTGCCCGCGACATCACGATCAAGCTGCCGGACGAAGTTCCGCACTTCATCGCGCAAACGTTTGCTGACCTCATCCCGCTGTCCGTTGCGGTCTTCATCTTCTGGCTCGTCTCCATCGTCTTCAAGAATGTGACGGGCATCCTGTTCTCCGCCTGGATTCTCGAACTCTTCAAGCCGCTGTTTGTTGCCGCGGATGGCTACATCGGCATCGCGATCATCTATGGCGCTATGGCCATGTTCTGGTTCGTCGGCATCCACGGCCCGTCCATCGTTGAGCCTGCCGTCACGGCCATCTACATCGCCAACATCGAGGCCAACCTGCAGATTGCAACGGCAGGCGGCCATGCCACGAATATCCTCACGCATCCGACTTCTTACTTCGTCGCCACGCTCGGCGGCACGGGCGCAACGCTCATGTTCTGCGCGATGTGCGCTTTCATCGCAAAGTCGAAACAGCTCAAGGCGGTCGGCCGCGCATCGATCATCCCGGTCTGCTTCGCCGTCAACGAGCCAATCCTCTTCGGCGCGCCAATCGTTTTGAACCCGGTTCTCTTCGTCCCGTTCATCGCAGCACCGATTGCAAATGTCTGGATTTTCAAATTCTTCGTTGACAACCTCGGCATGAACTCGTTCCTCTACATCCTGCCGTGGACGACGCCGGCTCCGATCGGCCTCGTGATTGCAACGGGCTTTGCAAAGCTCGCGTTCGTGCTCGCACCGCTGCTCCTCATCGTGGATGCTGTTCTCTACTATCCGTTCTTCCGCGTCTATGACACGCAGCTCGTCGCCCGTGAGACGGCCATCGCGAATGGCGAAATCTCCGCTGACGATGAAACGGCCGAAATCCCTGCCGATGCCTATGCCGCTGCGGAAAAAGCTGAGGCTGGCGAGCCGGAAGAGAAGAAGGAAGAAGCTCCTGCCGTTGCTGCTGATGCGTCTGCCAGCGAAGATGGCAAAGATGGCGAAAAGCGCGTCCTCGTCCTCTGCGCCTCGGGCGCGACGAGCTCCATGCTCGCGAAAGCCATCACGAAGGGCGCTGAGAAGCGTCACGCGCCGGTCGAATCCATCGCCATGGCGTATGGCCAGCACAAGGACGTCATCACGGACTACGACCTCATCGTCCTCGCACCGCAGATGGCCTCGATGTATGACGAGCTCAAGCACGACTGCGACGAGAAAGGCGTCAAGAGCGCCACGACGAGCGGCCGCGAGTACGTCGGCCTGACCCGCGATCCGGACAAGGCTCTCGACTTCGCCCTCGCTCTGATGGCAAACTAAGCTGAACCAAGAATAGAACAAAGCAAGCACCGACTGGAAACATGGCTACATGCGATGCTTGCTTTTTCTATGCCTTTTTTCAAAAGAATATGGGGAAAATAGGAGGAAACAAGAATGAAAAAGAAGACTCTGATCGCTGCCGTGCTCGCTGCCACGACGCTGTCCGCATCGACGGCCTTTGCTGCCGAGGCCAATCCATTCACGGACGTGCCGAAAGATCATTGGTCGTATGATGCGCTCGCGATGCTCGCCCGTGACGGCGTCATCGATGGCTATGGCGACGGCACGTTCCAGGGCAACAAGACAATGAACCGCTACGAGATGGCGGCCATCGTCGCGAAAGCGGCCGAGAAATACGGCACGGCCGCACTGCAGGACAAGGGCGTCATCAACAAGCTCGAACGCGAGTACGCGCAGGAGCTCAAGGACATGGAGGTCCGTCTCAACGCTGTGGAGAGCGATGTGAAAGACCTCAAGGCGAAACAGTCCAGCTTCAAGATGTATGGCGACGCGCGTGTTCGCTATCTTTGGAACAAGGATATGAAGGGGCATGACGAGAGCTCCGACCATAAGTATGGAAAATTTGAGAAACGCGTGCGTCTCGGCATCTATGGTGAGCCTGCGAAGAACCTGACCGTTGATGGCCGCCTCAAGTATGATGACAAGAGCGGCCAGTATAATGGCGGCGTTGATGGCAACCACAATTTCAACAGCTGGGACAACAGCTATGACAACCAGAATTCCTTCCGGCTGGACAAGATGAGCCTCAATTGGAAGAATGCGGGCACGACGACGTCCGTTGGCCGCACGCAGATCAGCCTCGGCCAGGGCCTGCTCTATTGGGAGAACCCAGTCGACGGCCTCTATGTCGAGCATCAGTTCGGTCCGAAGACGAGCTTCATGCTCGGTTATGGTGACATCTCGGCCGAGGGCTGGCAGGACAGCAATATCTGGACGACGTTCGGCAACCTCAAGGTCCAGGCCAGCAAGGCCACGCAGCTGACGGCCGCATTCATGCATACGAATACGGGTAACACGAGCACGAGCGAAACCATGACGGTCGATGGCACGTCGGTCAACACGGATACGACGGTAGCGCCGCGTCCGGACTACAAGCTCAACCAGTACGCAATCGGCTTCAATACACAGTTCCAGCCGCGCTGGAACCTCATTGCCGAGTATGTGCGCAACAATGCTGGCTGCGTGAAGGATAAGAATGGCTTCTGGACGCGCGTGACGTATGGCAGTCCCGAGGGCTATTGGGTCAAGAATGGCACGTTCCAGATCTATGGCGAGTATTTCAACCTCGGCGGCGGCTCCATCGAGAGCTCGGCTTGGCCGCATCGCCTGAATATTGCTGGCAGTGACGGCTTCAATGGACATGGCTCGCGCGGCTGGGGCCTCGGCATGGGCCGCATGCTCGCCGACAACGTCAACCTCGAAGCAACGTGCTACTGGCTGAAGCCGTATGACAAGAACCGCGCAGGCTTCTCGAACTACGACCCGGTCGGCTATGTCGCGCTGTCGTACTGCTTCTGAGCCAATAAGGGGAAACTTTCATGAAAAAGAAAACGTTAAAGTCTCTGGTTCTCGCAGCGCTTGCGGCAGGCACGTTTGCGCTGGCCCCTTCGGCCGATGCCGCTGTGCAGGTGAACCCGATTCCGAATCTGCCGGCGAACTTCATCAAGGGCGCAGATGTGTCGATGCTGCCCGAGCTCGAGAAGCTTGGCGCGAAGTTCTATGATGTTGATGGAAAAGAGATGGACGAGCTCCAGATCATGAAGAACCATGGCGTGGGCTGGATCCGCCTGCGCATCTGGAACGATCCGAAATCCGGCCCGGGCGGCGGCGGCAACACGGACGAGGCGCGCGCCATCGAGATGACGAAACGCGCCCATGCGCTCGGCCTCAAGGTGCTCATCGATTTCCATTACAGTGATTTCTGGGCAGATCCCGGCAAGCAGGTCACGCCGAAAGCCTGGGAGAAGGATGACGAAGACCAGCTCGTCAAAGATGTTTATGACTATACGGCGAAAGTCGTCAAGGATTTCCAGAACGAGGGCTGCGAGCCCGAGATGATCCAGATCGGCAACGAAGTCAAGAATGGCATGCTCTGGCCGATTGGCAAGCTGCCATCGACGGACGGCGACAAGGCATTTTCTCGTCTTCTGGGCGCCGGCCTCAAGGCCGTGCGCGACAATGACGCCGACCGCAGCATCAAGCTCATGGTACATCTGCCGGATGGTGGCGACAACGCACTTTACCGCAGCTTCTTCGATTCGATGAAGAAGAATGGCGTGACGGATTTCGACGTCATCGGTCTCCCGTGGACGATGTCACGGCGGAAGGCGGTGCAGGCGCTCCCATCCAGCTGCCTGAGACCGTGCGCGTGACGTTCTCCGACGACCATGCGGAGAATCTGCCGATCCAGTGGAAAAATGCAGCTCCGACATTTGCAAAGGTCGGCACGTACGATGTCAAGGGCACTGTGGCCGTGAATGGCAAGGACGTGCCCGTCAAAGGCAAGGTTACGGTTGTGAAGAAAGTCAACCTCGTAAAGAATCCGGATTTCGAGAACGTGAACCTCGATGGCTGGACGATCACGGGCGACACGGGTGCAGTCAGCGCTGTTTCGAAAGCCGGCGACGCGCTCGGACAGGGCGCGATGCATTACTGGAGCGACAAGGCATTCGCGTTCACGGCGAGCCAGACGTTCACGGGGCTCAAGGATGGCAAGTACACCGTGGCTGTCAGTACGCAGGGCGGTGGCGGCCAGGAGAGCTATGAGCTTTTCGCTGAATCGAATGGCAAGCGTCTGACAGCTCCAATCACGGATACGAAATGGAATGAGTGGCATACCGTGACGATCAAGGATGTCGAAGTCAAAGGCGGCAAGGCCACGATCGGCGTGACGATGAAGGCAGCGCCGGGGCTCTGGGGCTCGCTCGACAACTTCGAGTTCTACCGCCAGGAGTAACGTACCCCTTTAGCCTCCCTCTCAGAGGGAGGGGAACCGCGAAGCGGTGGTGGGAGTGTCGAAGGTAGGACGTGAATTTGTTATCGATTGTGCAGTCGAAGAAAAGATGGTTTCTTCAATACGAAAAAAAGTGGAAACCGTTTACGATTTTTGATTGACAAACGGTGCACGATGTTCTACAATAACAAATAGGAAATAAAGAGAGAAAAAGCAACCCGCTCTTCGGCGTTGCTTTTCTTTCAGCCCTTATCGGAAAACGTTTACAACTTCAAAGCCGATGGAATCACCGGCAGAGTGAGAATGAGGAGGAAACATCCATGGAACAGGCAGTCAAAGAGTATCTCGCAGAGATGAAAAAGGTCTTCGAGGAGAAGTTCGGCAAGAAGGCCGAGCGCAGCTATTTCTCCCCGGGCCGCGTCAACCTCATCGGCGAGCATACGGACTACAACGGCGGCCACGTCTTCCCGTGCGCGATTTCGCTCGGCACGTATGCCGTCGTGGCTGACCGTGACGACAGCACGACGCGTGTCTACTCGATGAACCTTGCGGATAAGGGCGTCATCGAGTTCCCGATGTCGGGCCTGTCCTATGACAAGAGCAAAGATTGGGCGAACTACTTCATGGGCGTCGTCGACGTCTTCGAGAAAGCGGGCCACAAGGCGGGCCACGGCTTCGACATCGTAATCCACGGCACGCTGCCGGGCGGCGCGGGCCTCTCGTCCTCGGCCTCGCTCGAAGTGCTGATGTCCGTCATCCTCAATGAAGCATTCGGCTTCGGTCTTGAGATGCTCGAGATGGTCAAGCTCTCGCAGAAAGCCGAGAACCAGTTCGTCGGCGTCAACTGCGGTATCATGGATCAGTTCGCCGTCGGCATGGGCAAGAAGGATTGCGCGATGCTGCTCGACTGCAACACGCTGAAGTATCGCTACAGCAAGATTGCGCTCGAGGGCGCGAGCATCGTCATCACGAACACGAACAAGCCGCACAGCCTCGCATCGAGCGCCTACAACGTCCGCCGTGCACAGTGCGAGCATGCGCTCAACGAACTCAAGGAAGTCAAGCCCGAGCTGAACGCCCTCGGCGAACTCTCCAATGAAGACTTCAACAAGATTGCCGGCCACATCAGCGAGCCGCTCGAGCGTCAGCGCGCCCGCCACGCCGTCCTCGAGAACAACCGCACGCTCGAAGCTGTCGATGCGCTCGAGAAGAACGACGTCGAGAAATTCGGCCGCCTCATGAATGCCTCGCATTTCTCGCTGCGCGATGACTACGATGTCACGGGCAAGGAACTCGACACGCTCGCAGAGATCGCCTGGACGATTCCGGGCGTCATCGGCTCGCGCATGACGGGCGCCGGCTTCGGCGGCAGCACGGTCAGCCTCGTGAAGAACGATGCGATCGAAAACTTCAAGAAAACCGTTTCGGAAGGTTACACGAAGAAAATCGGCTACGCTCCGAGCTTCTACGTCGCGAACATCTCCGAAGGCACGCATAGAATCGACTAACCCCGCAGTCAGCCCCCCCTCTAGAGGGGGGGGGGGACGGGCCCGAAGGGCGGGGGGAGTCCCCTGCATGTCCCATCAAAATGCAGGACGAAACTTCCGCGGGTGCGAAAAGAAAATTCTGTACCGATTTACTGAAAATTTACTAGAAAAACATATCAAATGATGTTACAATAGAAAATACCAAGGAAAGGAAATGGTATCCATGTCAATTCTCGTTTGCGGTGGTGCCGGCTACATCGGTTCCCATGCGGTTCATCAGCTTGTGGCGAAAGGCGAGGACGTCGTCATCGTCGACAACCTCCAGACCGGCCATCGCGGGGCGCTGAACCCGAAAGCGAAGTTCTACGAGGGTGATATCCGCGACGCGGCGGTCCTCGACAAGATTTTCACGGAGAACAAGATCGAGGCTGTCATCCACTTTGCAGCGAACTCCCTCGTCGGCGAGAGCATGGAAAAGCCGCTGAAGTATTTCAACAACAACGTCTACGGTATGCAGGTGCTGCTTGAGGCCATGGTGCGCCATCACGTCGACAAGATCGTCTTCTCGTCCACGGCTGCCGTCTACGGCGAGCCGAAGCGCATCCCCATCATGGAGGATGACGAGACGAACCCGACGAACACATACGGCGAGACGAAGCGCACGATGGAAAAGATGATGAAGTGGGTCAGCCGTGCGGACGGCATCCGCTACGTGTCGCTGCGCTACTTCAATGCAGCAGGCGCACTCGATGACGGCTCCATCGGCGAGGATCATCATCCCGAGACGCACCTCATCCCGCTGATCCTCCAGGTGCCCCTTGGCAAGCGCGACCACATCACCGTCTTTGGCGACGACTATCCGACGCCGGACGGCACGTGCCTGCGCGATTACATCCACGTCATCGATCTCGCCGACGCCCACGTCCTCGCGCTCGAATACCTGAGGAGGGGCGGCGAGAGCAACATCTTCAACCTCGGCAACGGCCAGGGCTTCTCGGTCAAAGAGATGATCGAGGCAGCCAAGAAGGCTACGGGCAAGGACATCAAGGTCGAGATGGGCGCACGCCGCGCCGGCGACCCGGCCCAGCTCATCGCGTCGAGCGAGAAGGCAAAGAAAATCCTCGGCTGGAAGCCGCGCTACACGAATGTCGAGCAGGTCATCGGCACGGCATGGACGTGGCATCAGAAGCATCCGGACGGGTATCAGGACTGAAACTAGCTTTTTAGAAAGGTAGGAATATCATGTCCATCAATCATGAAATCAACCGCCTCCTTCATTTCGCCGTCCAGCGCGAGCTCATGAAGGAAGAGGACCGTTACTATGCGGCGAACCGCCTCATCGACCTCTTGAAAGTCGACGAGTTCACGCCGGAAGACGACATCGAAGAGGCTTTGCCGACGGCACTGCCGATTCTCGAGGAAATGCTCGGCTATGCGGCCGAGAAAGGCATCATCGAGGATACGACGGAGCAGCACGACCTCTTTGATACGCGCATCATGGATTGCGTGATGCCGCGCCCTTCCGAAGTCATTCGCCGCTGGCAGGCTGACTATGCGCGCAGCCCGAAGGCCGCGACGGATCAGTTCTACAAGATGTCCATCGCGTCGAACTATATCCGCAAGGATCGCATCGACAAGAATATCATCTGGAAGACGCCGACCGAATATGGCGACCTCGACATCACGATCAACCTGTCGAAGCCGGAAAAAGATCCGCGCGACATCGCAAAGGCGCGCGAGCAGAAATCGACGGAATATCCGAAGTGCCTGCTCTGCCGCGAAAACGAAGGCTATGCCGGCCATATCGGCCATCCGGCGCGCGAGACGCACCGCCTGATCCCGATCCGCCTCTCGGGTCATCGCTGGTTCATGCAGTACAGCCCGTACACGTACTACAACGAGCACTGCATCGTGCTGAACCGCAAGCACATCCCGATGAAGGTCAGCCGCCGCAGCTTCGAGAACCTTCTCGATTTCGTGACGATCCTGCCGCATTATTTCCTCGGCTCGAATGCGGACCTGCCGATCGTCGGCGGCTCCATCCTCTCGCATGACCACTACCAGGGCGGCCGCTACACGTTTGCCATGGCAAAGGCACCGGTCGAGAAGTCGTACACGGTGCCCGGTTTCCCGGATGTCAAGGTCGGCCGCGTCAAGTGGCCGATGTCGACGATCCGCCTCTCGGGCATCGACCGTGACCAGCTCGTCGATCTCGCGACGAAGATCATGGATGCATGGCGCGCCTACAGCGACGAATCCGTCGGCGTCCTCGCCGAGACGGACGGCACGCCGCACAACACGGTCACGCCGATTGCCCGCCGCAAGGGCGAGGGCTACGAGCTCGACCTCGTGCTGCGCAACAACCGCACGACAGACGAGTATCCGCTCGGCATCTTCCATCCGCATCAGGAAGTCCACCACATCAAGAAAGAGAACATCGGCCTCATCGAAGTCATGGGTCTCGCCGTGCTGCCGGCACGCCTCAAGAAAGAAATGGCCGCGCTGAAGCAGGAGTGGATCAAGGGCACGGAAGACATCAGCGGCATCGAGGAAATCAAGAGCCACGCCGCATGGTACAAAGAAATCCGCGCGAAGAACCCCGAGGCAAAGCCTGAAGACCTCGACAAAGTGCTCAAGTATGAGATCGGCAAAGTCTTCGAGACCGTCCTCACGCACGCCGGCGTCTACAAGCGCACCCCCGAAGGCATGGCAGCCTTCGACCGCTTCATGCAGGTCGTGACGAAATAAAGAGATAAGGGATAATTTTGGAACAGAAACGCAAGGCAACCATCGTGGACGTGGCGAAGCTCGCGGGGGTGTCCGTCGCGACGGTCTCCCGCGTCGTCAACGCCAACTATCCCGTCAAAGAAGAAACCCGTCAGAAAGTCAAGAAGGCCATCGAAGAACTCGACTATGTACCGAACGTCCAGGCGCGCGAACTCAACACGCAACGCTCCTCGACCATCGGCGTTGTCGTGCCGGGCCTCTACAACATGTTCTTCGCGCAGGTCATCGACGGCATCGAGGACTACGTCCGTCAGGATCAGTATTCGCTGCTGCTGAACTGCGCGAAGAACGACCCGAAGCAGGAGATGCGCTGCATCACGGCGCTCGTCGCGCGCAACGTCTCGGGCATCATCGTCATCAGCCCGAACACAGCGCACATCAAGGAAGAGTTCTACACGCAGCTCGTCCGCCGCACGCCGCTCGTCTTCATCAACGCCTACCACTACATCCCTGACGTTTCCTACGTCGGCAACGACGAGGCGCTCGGCACGCAGGAGGCATTGCGGCACCTCATGGGCCTCGGCCATGAGCGCATCCTCTTCGTGCGCGGCGTGAACTCCGACTCGTACCAGATCAAGGAAGACACGTTCCGCGTTGTCATGCGCGGCCGCGGCATCGACCCCGACGCCTACATCGTCAACATCGGCGAGGGCAACAGCGTCGAGACCGTCGATGACACGATGCAGACGCTCATGAGCGTCCTGCCGGAGACCGACGCGACCGCCGTCTTCTGTTGCAACGACCTCATGGGCGTCGGCACGATCAACGCTGCAAATGCTCTCGGCATCCGCGTGCCGCAGGAACTCTCCATCATGGGCTTCGACAACATCGCGCTCTCGCGTTACGTCTCGCCGAAGCTCACGACGATGGATCAGAACATGTTCCGCCTCGGCAGCAACGCGGCCCAGCTCCTGATCGAAAAAATCGAGACGGGCCAGAGCAAGCGCATCACGCTCGACAACACCCTCGTCGAACGCGAATCGACGGGCCCGGCACCTCAGAAATGAAAATCGCTCCCCATTCTTTCATCATGGGGAGCGATTTTTATTGCGTGAAAGCCGTTCCTGTAATAAAATGAAGGAAACTGACTTGTACGGAGGTTTTCGATTTTCATGGACAAACAAGAACTCAGCGCATTCGTCACGGAGCGCGCGGCAAAGTGCAACATCCTTGTCGTCGGCGACGTCATGCTTGATAAGTATTACTATGGCGAAGTCAACCGCATCTCGCCCGAGGCGCCTGTGCCGATCACGCACGTCACGTCGCAGAAAGAGACGCTCGGCGGTGCGGCGAACGTTGCGCACAACCTCGCGCGGCTCGGCTGCCGCACGTCGATTGCGGGCTATGTCGGCGAGGATTACCACTGTCAGAGCCTCGAGGAAAAGCTCACGGCGCGCGGGATCGACTTCCGCGGGCTCGTCCACACGGACCGCCCGACGACAACGAAGCTGCGCGTCATCGGCGGCCACCAGCAGATGCTGCGCCTCGACTTCGAGGAGACGACGCCGCCGGATGTCGTCTACATCGCGCGCTTGCAGAACTACATCGCGCAGAAGCTCAGCGAGAGCCTCGACGCCATCGTGCTTTCGGACTATGACAAAGGCACGTGCACGGAGTCGTTCTGCCAGTACCTCATCAAGACGGCGCATGCGCACGGCGTGCCCGTGCTCATCGATCCGAAAGGCAGCAACTGGTCGAAGTATGCGCATGCGGACTATCTGACGCCGAACCTCAAGGAAATCAACGAAGTGCTGCTCGAGCCCATCCGCAACAAGGACGAGGCCGTCGAGCGCGCCGCGCATTACGCCATGCGCAAATACAAGCTCCGCAACATCATCGTCACGCGCTCGGAAGCCGGCCTCTCGCTCGTGCAGGACGAGCGCACGATGCACATCCCGACGCGCGCACAGGAAGTCTTCGACGTCTCGGGCGCCGGCGATACCGTCATCGCCGTCTTCGCCATGGGCCTCGCGGGCGGCCTGCCGGCACGCGAAGCCGCGTTCCTCGCGAACTTCGCCGCCGGCGTCGTCGTCGCGAAGCTTGGCACATACGCTGTGAGCAAGGAAGAACTTTTGGCCGCGCTCGCGCAGCTGCCGGAAGGAACCATCGGTGAAGCCTGACTTCGCGTGCATCGTTCCGAACTTCGGAGAGGGCAGGCGCATCCATAAGGAACCCGTTAAGGAATCGTCCGTGGGTTCCGTTGGATGCGCCTGCCCTCTCTGCGCATACGAAAAAACCGCCGCGACATCTGCCGTGGCGGTTTCATTTTCAAATGGTGACCCAGGGGGGATTCGAACCCTCGACCCTTTGATTCGTAGTCAAATACTCTAATCCAGCTGAGCTACTGGGCCATGTCTCTCGCATCTCTGCAATCAACAATAAATAGTATATCCGTCGCCGCGCCGTTTGTCAAGCAAAAATATGCAGGCGCGAAAAAATTTGTTCAAGGGGGTGGCGCGGACGGACGGGAAAGGGTAAAATATGAATAGCATTCACGAACGAGAAAGGAGTGCGCATCCCATGGCAGAGAAAAAGCTCACGCGCGAGCAGAAGAAAATCGTCTATCGCAAGGCGATTCTCGAAGCGGCGAAGCAGGAATTCATCCGCAAGGGCTACAAGGAAGCGTCCGTTGCGGCGATCATGGAAGCGGCGCAGCTCGGCGTCGGGACGTTCTACAATTATTTTTCGTCGAAAGAGGAAATCCTCATGCACCTGCTCGCGAATCTCCTGCAGGAGGTCGCGGACGAGCTTGCGCAGAAGAAGAGCGCGGGCGAGTCTGCGGGCAAGCGCTTGACGGAAGGCTGCCACCTCATGGCACGGCTGCTCGATGAAAACCAGTACGTGCTTGCGCTGTTCCTCTCCGTCGGCGGCCATGGCGGAAAAGGCGGCCATCCGATGATGGCGGGCAAGGCGGCAGGAAAAATGCCGGCGGCGAAGCCGGAAGGCACAGGCGGAGCGCCGAGCCGCGCGCCGCAGGTGAAAGACCTGTTCCTCAAAATCATCGAGGAAGGGCAGACCGAGGGCTCGATCCGCAGCGACGTCTCCGCGCCCATCATCGCGGAGATGCTGCATTCGACGTTCCAGTCGGCGGCGTTCAGCCGCGCGGGCGTGCCGTTCCGTGAGAATTTCGAGCAGAAGTTCCGCCTGCTGCTTGAAGGCATGAAAGCGAGATGAGTCTCCCCAGAAGGGGAGCTTGAAGTTAATGATAGGGGAGTTTTCTTTTTATGATCAGTGTGACGAAACTGCTGTTCGCGCGGGACTATTTCGGCGACCGCCTGCGCTATACGAAATCCGCGCATAGCATGAAGAATGGCGCGTCCGAGGGCGTCGGCCCCGTCGTTGTCTGGAACTCGACGAAGACGTGCAACCTCAAGTGCATGCACTGCTACATGAAGTCCGATGCGAAAAAATACAAGGACGAGCTCACGACGGACGAGGCGAAGAAATTCATCGACGACCTCGCGGCGTTCCATGTGCCCGTGCTGCTGTTCTCGGGCGGCGAGCCGCTGATCCGGCCCGATTTCTTCGAGCTCGCGGACTATGCGGCAAAGGCCGGCGTGCGGCCGACGCTTTCGACGAATGGGACGCTGATCACGCGTGATGTCGCGCAGCGCATCAAGGACATCGGCGTCGGCTACGTCGGCATCTCGCTCGACGGCTTGCGCGATGTCAATGACAAGTTCCGCGGCGCCCCCGGCGCCTACGAAAAGGCGATGAAGGGCATCGAGAACTGCGTGGCCGTCGGCCAGCGCGTCGGCCTGCGCTTCACGATCAACCAGCACAACGCGCGCGAGCTCGACAAGATTTTCGATTTCATCGAGGCCGAGAACATCAACCGCGTCTGCTTCTACCATCTCGTCTACAGCGGCCGCGGCGAGGCGATGGTGCACGACGACCTCACGCATGAGGAATCACGCGCGGCCATGGACACGATCATCCGCCGCACGAAGGACTACGAGGCGCGCGGCCTCCAGAAAGAAATCCTGACTGTCGACAACCACTGCGACGGCATCTATATGTATCTGAAAGCAAAGGAAGCGGGCGACGACGCGGCCGCCGAGCAAATCATGAAGTATCTTTCGATGAACGGCGGCAACCGCTCCGGCATCGCATTCGGCGAGGTTGATCCCTTGGGCTACGTCCATCCCGACCAGTTCACGCAGCATCATACATTCGGCAACGTGCGCGAGCGCGCGTTCGGCGACATCTGGCAGGACGTCACGAACCCCATCATGGCGGGCCTCAAAGACCGCAAGCCGCTGCTCAAAGGGCGCTGTGCAAAATGCAAGTGGCTGGACCGCTGCAATGGCAATTTCCGCACGCGCGCCGAGGCGGTCACGGGCGACTTCTGGGCGTCCGACCCCGCCTGCTACCTGACGGATGAGGAGATCGGCTTATGAATATTGTCTCTTGGAATGTGACGAACGCCTGCAACATGTACTGCGCCCACTGCTACCGCGATGCTGGCTGCAAGGCCGAGGACGAGCTCTCGACGGCCGACGCGAAAAAGCTCCTGACCGAAATCAAGCGCGCAGGCTTCCAGATCATGATTTTCTCGGGCGGCGAGCCGCTCATGCGGCCCGACATCCTCGAGCTCGTGAAATTTGCCGACAGCCTCGGCCTGTTCCCCGTCTTCGGCACGAATGGCACGCTGATCACGCCGCAGATGGCGAAAGACCTCAAAGCGGCCGGCGCACGGGCCATGGGCATCTCGCTCGACTCGCTCGACGCGGAAAAGCACGACAAGTTCCGCTCGTTTCCGGGCGGCTGGCAGGGTGCGGTCGATGGCATGAAGAACTGCAAGGCGGCCGGCCTGCCGTTCCAGATTCACACGACCGTTATGGACTGGAACGCGCCCGAACTCGAGGACATGATCGATTTCGCCGTCGAGATCGGTGCGCGCGCGCATCACTTCTTCTTCCTCGTGCCGACAGGGCGCGCCGCGACCATCGAGGAGGAAAGCCTGCGCGCCGAGCAGTATGAAGACGTCCTGACGCGCATCATGCGAAAGCAGCAGACTGTCCCCATCGAGCTCAAGCCGACGTGTGCGCCGCAGTTCCTGCGCATCGCGGCCGAGCTCGGTTTGAAGAGCCGCTTCCATCGCGGCTGTCTTGCAGGCCTCTCGTACTGCATCATCAGCCCGAAAGGCAAAGTCCAGCCGTGCGCGTATCTCAAAGAATACCTCGGCGACGTCCGCGACACGCCATTTGATGAAATCTGGAAGAACAATCCCGTGCTGCAGAAGCTCCGCACAATGAAATACGACGGCGGCTGCGGCACCTGCAAATACCAGCGCGTCTGCGGCGGCTGCCGCGCCCGTGCGGCCATCTACCACGACGGCGACTACATGGCCGAAGAGCCCTGGTGCTTGTACCACGGCAGGAAGGGATAAATGCGTTTCTGCCTTTGCCAGCTTTTCGGGCTGTTGCGATTGTACCTTATATTGCGGTCCCCCTCCCTCAAAGAGGGAGGCTGGAGTTTGCGGATCTCCGCGCTTTCTTACCCCCTAGGGGGCTTCCAACAACACAAGAAATCGGGTACGATAACAGCGTACCCGATTTTTTTGACCCAAAGGAGGCCATCCCTATGCATATTCCCGAAAACTACCTGAGCCCCGAGACGTGCGCCGTCATGACGCTCGCGATGGCACCGGCCTGGTACATGGCGGTTGCAAAGGTGAAGAAAGAAATCCCGAAGGAGCGGTTGCCGCTCCTCGGCGTTGGCGCGGCGTTCGCGTTTCTCGCGATGATGTTCAACATCCCGCTGCCGGGCGGCACGACGGGGCATGCGGTCGGTGGCACGCTGCTGGCCGTGCTGTTCGGTCCGTGGGCGGCGTGCCTCGCCATCAGCGTCGCTCTGCTGGTGCAGGCCGTGTTCTTCGGCGACGGCGGTATCCTCGCATTCGGCGCGAACTGCTTCAACATGGCGTTCGTGCTGCCATTTGCGGGCTATGGCATCTATTCGCTCGTGAAAAAGCTCATGCCTGCGCACGCCATCGCGGCGGCGGGCATCGGCGCTTACGTCGGCATCAATGGCGCGGCGTTCTGCGCGGCCGTCGAGTTCGGCGTCCAGCCGCTGCTCTTTCAGGACGCGGCGGGGCAGGCGCTCTACTGCCCGTATCCGCTCAGCGTCTCCATTCCCGCCATGATGCTCGGCCATCTCACGCTCTTCGGCCTCGCCGAAGTCGTTTTCACGACGGCCGTGCTCGGTTACCTGACGAAAACCGCGCCTGACGTCGTGCGTGGGACTGCGCATGTCGCCACGAAGACGAGCCGCGCCGTCTATGCCCTCGTCGCGCTCCTGATCGTCGGCACGCCGCTCGGCCTGCTCGCCGAAGGCACGGCCTGGGGCGAATGGGGCGCGGACGAAATCGCGGAGACAACAGCGTCCGGTGCGGCGCTCGGCTACACGCCGCAGGGCATGGAGACTGGCTTTTCATTTGACGCACTGTTCCCTGATTATGCTGTCGAAGGCATGCCCGACGTGACGGGGTACGTCCTCTCCGCCATCCTCGGCGCAGCCATGCTCATCATCGCGTTCAAGGTGCTTGCATCGTTCAAGAAGAAAACAACGAATTATGACGTTTCTGCGGAAAACTGAAAACGTTGCTTTAAAATCAGCCCCCCTCCCAGAGGGGGGGACGGGCCGCGTGAGCGGCGGGGGGAGTGTCGAAGGTAGGATGCATCTATTTGAACGATTGGATTCTGCGAAGGTAGAACCGATATTTCCCACTTGGGCCAGACACGACGAAGACTATCATCCCTCGCGAGACCGTGACGCATTTTTGTCCCGGTCTCTTTTGCGTGTCATGGATATTCTTTTCTCCCTGCGCGCGCAGGGACGACGCACGAGCAGGATTCCCGCGCTCGTTGCGCTTTTATTGCTCTTTGCGTGGATTCTCTTTATCGTTCTTGCGCAGACGACGACGCTGCTTTTCATCGCGACAGTTGCGGCGTTCGCTGTCCTTGCGGCTTTTTCCGGCCGTGCCATCCGCCGCGTCCTCGGCGGGGCGCTCGTAGCGGCGCTGTTCTCGCTCCTGCTCGTGCTGCCGGCCTTCTTCCTGAGCACGGGTGGCGGCCGCGCGCTTTTCTTGCCGTGGAAATCGTTCCTGACGATGGCGGGCGTCATGATGCTTGCGGAGTCGCTGATGTGGCACGACGTCACGCGGGCGCTCGCGCGGCTGCGCGTGCCGGAAACCGTCATCTTCCTGCTCGACACGATGCTCCGCTCGCTCTACATGCTGGGCGAAGAAGCCGGCCGCCTGCTCGTAGCCCTGAAGCTCCGTTCCATCGGCCGCAACCGTCAGAAAAGCCGCGCGATGGGCGGCGTGCTCGGCAGCCTCTACCTCCAGGCCGGCCGCCTCTCGCAGGCGACGTACGAAGCCATGCGCTGCCGCGGCTTTGTAGGTACCTACAAGCCCCCCTCGCAGAAGCGGGGGAATTATGGCTTGCGATTCCCCATGCCTCCCCCGTTGGGGGAGGTGCCCCGAAGGGGCGGAGAGGGTAACGACGTATCGAAGTTTTCAAACGCCCCCACCCTCTCAGTCACCCTTGTGGGTGACAGCTCCCCCAAAGGGGGAGCCATGGGAATAACAGATAGGAGCTCGAAAGAATTGTTGACCTTCACCGACGTCTGCTTTGCCTACGACAACGTTCCTTCTCTCGTTCATGTCACCTTCACCATCCGCCGCGGCGACACGGTCGCCATCCTCGGCCCGAATGGCGCAGGCAAATCGACGCTGCTCTCCCTGCTGAACGGCATCCATTTCCCTGAAACGGGCCGCTACCTCTTCGAGGGCACGGAAATCACGGCCGAAAAGATGCGCGAGCACCGCTACAGCAAATGGTTTCACCAGCGCGTGGGCTTCATCTGGCAGGACCCCGGCGCGATGCTGTTCTGCCCGACCGTCGAGGAGGAGCTCGCGTTCGGCCCGCGGCAGATGGGGCTTGCGGATGCGCAGGTGCAGGAACGCGTCGCGGCTGCGCTCGGCTTTTTCAAAATCGCGCACCTGCGCGGCCGCGCGCCGTACACGCTTTCTGGTGGCGAGAAACGGCGCGTCGCCATGGCGGCCATCTTCACCGTGAATCCCGCTGTCTGGACGTTTGACGAGCCAACGGCGAATCTCGACGATGATGGCCTTGAAAGCCTGCAGTCGCTCCTGCGCGAGCTCTGGGCGGCGGGCAAAACCATCATCTTTTCCACGCACGACGAGGCATTTGCACACAGCTTTGCTACGAAGATTCTTCACGTTCATAAAGATCATACGGTTACCGTTGAAAATTTGTGAGAGGTGCAAAAAAGCCGTCCTCTGTTTGCAGGTTGCAGCAAGCAGAGGGCGGCTTTTCGCATGTCAGTGTTTTTGTTTTTCTTTTCCCGGCCCGTCGTTGGCGATGGCGACTTTTGTTTCTTCAAATGTCTTCATGTCGTTGAGCACGGTCAGTGCGGCTTCGACGATGAGGGCGCCGGCACAGGCTGTGATGCCGGGCAGTGTGTCGCCGAGGTTCGTCAGCGTGCCGTCGAGGTGCAGGAGGTACGGCCGCACGTCGGGCGCGAGGCGCTCGGTGTAGCGCGAGACGAGCTCGGTCGCAGCGTCGGACGGCAGGATCATCGTGCTGTTGTGCGCAGCGGCGATGATGGCGCCGATGAGCGCGGAGACGGGCAGCTGGAGGTCCTTTGGCACATGCGCGAGGAAGTCCTCAGGTGCGTAGAGCAGTTCGCCGTCGTCGTCCATGAGCGCATCGGCGAGCGGCGCGGCGATGTCTTCCGTCAGGCCGAGGCCGAGAATCGTCGCGTCGAGCGTGATGTCTTCGGCCGTCACGCGGGCGAAGTCAAACGCCGCCGTCGGCGGCAGGCCTGTGCGCAGGCGGCCGATGGTGACAGGCATCTCGATGGTGTGCGCGGCAGCCGAAAGGATGCGCTGGCGAGGTGCGGTTTCTTTTTGCGTGGAAAAGAGCAGCAGCGCCAGTTCCTGCTCTTTTTCGGGGCGTCCTTCGCAGGCGATGCCAGAAAACTCCGTGGCGATGCTCTCGAGATGGCCGAGGCTGTAGAGAGGCTTTGCGAGGTGGTCGAGACGCTTCAGGCAGGCCATCATGCTCGCATGGTCGGGTGCAGGCATGCTCTGGAAGTAAAAGTTGAAGGTCTTGTCGGTGACGCTCGGCGCTTTGGCGGGCATCCGTTCGAGGTAGAGGTCGGAGTCGATGTCCTTGTCGCCGTTTTCCGCGTGCAGGGCGTCGAGCTCGTCGAGCGCGAGCGCGAGGAAGCGGGCCGTGATGGACGAGCCGCAGGCTTCGCCGAGCTTGATGTCGAGGAAGAGGTGCGGCGTGAGGCCGAGCTTGGCAAGCGCCGCGCCGTGCGCGCGTTCGCCGCCCTGGTGCGACGGCAGCAGGTAGTCGGTGACGGCGGGCGCGAGCGCCTGTGCGATGAGCGCGGCGGCGCTGGAGTTGAAGGCGTCAAGAATCGTGACGGCATGGCTCGCAGCCGCTCCGAGCATGAGGCCGGCAATCGCGCCGAGCTCGAAGCCGCCGACTTTCGCGAGGACGTCGAGGCCGTCGCTGGGATTTGGCTGGTTGACGAGCAGCGCCTCTTTGACGACGCGGATTTTTTTCTGCAGGCGCTCGTCGGAGATGTTCGTGCCGCGGCCCGTGGCCTGCTCGGCCGTCAGGCCGCAGAGCGTCGCCGCGATGCAGGCGGACGCCGTCGTGTTCGAGATGCCCATCTCGCCGGGCAGAAAGCAGGTGTAGCCCTGCGCGGCGATGGCGTTGGCGAGCTTGATGCCCGTCTCGACGGCCTGCTGCGCCTGCGCGCGCGTCATGGCTGCGCCCTGCGTCATGTCGCGCGTGCCGGCCGCGATGCGGTAGTGGCGCACGAGGCCGGGGATGCCCGTCGTGTCAGCCGCAATGCCCATGTCGACGACGAGCAGGTCGGAGCCAGCAAAGCCCGCGAACGCATTGGCGGCCGCGCCCTGCGCGATGAGATAGTTCGCCGTCATCTGGACGGTCGTTTCGGGCGGGTAGGCGCTGACGCCCTGCGCGGCGACGCCGTGGTCAGCGCAGCAGATGATCGTGCAGCAGCGCAGGTCTTTTTTTGCAGGCTTTCCCGTCGCGCGGAGGTAGCGCAGCAGCAGGCTCTGGAGTGCGCTCGGCTGCTGCTCGGGAAAGAGCTGGTCGAGCGCCGCGGCGGCCTCCATGGCGGCGGGATGATCGGCGGGCTGGATTTTGGCGATGGTTTCTTCGAGCAGGCTCATGCCCGCGCCTCCTTTCGGGTTTCCTCTTGCGGGACGTCTTTGAGCGAAAGGCCGATGCGGCCGCGCTTTTCATCGACGCTGATGACTTTGACGCGCAGGATGTCGCCGACCGAGACGACGTCGAGCGGGTGCTTGACACGTTTTTTCGACAGCTGGGAGATGTGGATGAGGCCGGCCGTCTTGATGCCGATGTCGACGAAGGCACCGAAATCCGTGATGTTGCGCACCGTGCCACGCAGGATCGTGCCGGGCTGGATGTCGGAGAGCTTCACGATGGCTTGGCGTGTCAGCGGTGCGGGCAGGTCTTCGCGCGGATCGCGGCCCGGTGCGACGAGGGCGTCGAGGATGTCATGGACGGTCGGCAGGCCCGCGCCGAGCTCCTTGGCGAGCGCGGCTTCTTTGTCCTTCGTCAGCAGCTTGCGCTTCGCGGCGAGCAGGGCGAGGTCATCTTTGCTCTTGAGGTCTTCGAGTGAAAAGCCGAGGTGGTCGAGGAGCTTTTCGGCAAGTGCGTACGATTCGGGATGCACGGGCGTGTCGTCAAGCGGCGACGTGCCGCCGTGGATGCGCAGGAAGCCCGCACACTGCGTGAATGCGGCCGGGCCGAGGCGCGGCACTTTGAGGAGCTGGCGGCGTCCCGTGAAACGGCCGTTCTCGTCGCGCCAGGCGACGATGTTCTTCGCCGTGGCCGCTGTGATGCCTGCGATATGCGAAAGCAGGGCCGGGCTCGCCGTGTTGAGATCGACGCCGACATGGTTGACGGCGGCCTCGATGACGGCGTCGAGCGCTTGCGCGAGCTCCTTCTGGTTGACATCGTGCTGGTACTGGCCGACGCCGATGGCCTGAGGGTCGATCTTGACGAGCTCGGCCAGCGGGTCCTGCACGCGGCGCGCGATCGAGACGGCGCCGCGGATCGTGACGTCGTACTCGGGCAGTTCTTCCTTTGCGAGTTTCGAGGCCGAGTAGACGGAGGCGCCGGCTTCGTTCGTAATGAGGTAATGGACGTTCGTGAGGTGATGTTCGGCAATCAGGTTCGCGGCGAACTGTTCCGTCTCGTAGCTTGCCGTGCCGTTGCCGATGGAAAGCAGCGTGACATGATGCTTCTTGATGAGTGCGAGGACTTTCTTGGCCGAGGCTTCGCGCTCGGCATCGCTCTTCGTGAGCTGGAGCACGCCGTGGTCGACGACACGGCCCGTCGCATCGACGACCGCCATCTTGCAGCCCGTGCGGTAGCCGGGGTCAAGCCCCATGACGACATGGCCGCCGAGCGGCGCCTGCAGGAGCAGCTGCCGCAGGTTCACGCCAAAGACATGGATGGCCTGCGCCTCGGCATTCTCCGTAAGCTGCGTGCGGATTTCGCGTTCGAGCGCGGGGAACAGCAGGCGGTTCTCGCCGTCCTCGAGCGCGGCGCGGAGCTCGTCCGTGAAGATGCATTTGTGGCGGTAGACATGTGCGAACATCTGGTCGACGGCCGCCTCGTGGTCAAAGGCGACCTTGACGCGCAGGCAGCCTTTCTTTTCGCCGCGGTTGATGGCGAGCACGCGGTGCGACGGCAGCGTGCGGATGGGCTCGCTGTAGTCCGCGTACATCAGGAACGTCTGCGCGTCCTCGGGCTGCTTGCCGTCCTTGTCGGAGGTGAGTTCTGTTTGGAGCGTGCCTGTCTGCCAGAGTTTTTTGCGCAGCTGCTGGCGGAGCTTTGCGTCTTCGCTGACGACTTCGGCGACGATGTCGCGCGCGCCTGCGAGAGCGTCTTCGGCGGTCTCGACGCCTTTTTCTGCGTCAACGAAGGCGGCCGCGGCCGAGAGCGGCGTGCCGCTTTGCGCTTCCTGCGCCATCATCGCGTCAGCGAGCGGCCCGAGTCCTTTTTCGCGTGCCATCTGCGCCCGCGTGCGGCGCTTCTGCTTGTATGGCAGGTAGAGGTCTTCGAGCTCCTGGAGCTTCGTCGCGCGCTCGATCGCGGCGCGGAGCTCAGGCGTCAGCTTGCCCTGCTCGTCGATTTTTTGCGTGATTTCCTCCTGCCGCTTCGCGAGGCCGCGCAGGTAGTCGAGACGTTCCGCGAGCGTCCGCAGCTGCTCGTCCTCGAGCGATCCCGTCGCCTCCTTGCGGTAGCGCGCAATGAACGGCACCGTGTTGCCGTCGTCGAGGAGCTCGATCGCCTTTGCCACCTGCTCCCGCCGCACGCCGAGCTCGCCTGCGATGATCTTGTCGATATCTGATACCAGCATGTTGTTTTCCTTTCCGTGTCTGTCGTTCATTTCTGTGATAAAGAACATTATATCATGAAAGCCCTGAGAAATGCGAGAAGCGCTCTTTCTTTGATTGACACCGTTATGGCCTTGTTGTAGAATGAAACTGTTTTTGAATAGAAATTTCTAAACCAAAGGGGTGCGACCATTTTATGCCAGATTACGTTTTGGCGTTCGTCATTGCTGCCGGCGTGGCGCTTTTAGTGACACCAGGCGTTATTTTTTTCGCGAAGAAGACGGGCGCGATGGATGCGCCGGATCCGCGCAAGGTCCACAAGCGGCCGATTCCGCGCATCGGCGGGCTCGGCATCTATCTGGCATTCATGGCGGCGATGATCACGATCGTGAATTCCGTGCCAGTCGAGCCGGATGTGGCGTTCGAGCTCACGGGGCTCGGCGTTGGCGGCACGCTGATCGTGATTCTCGGGCTCATCGATGATTACACGAATCTGCCCGCGAAGGTGAAGCTGCTCGGCCAGATTGTCGCGGCCTGCGTGCTCGTCATCGGGTTCGATGTGCGCATCGACTTCATCACCGATCCGTTCGGCGATTATCTGTTCCTCGAATGGCTCGCCATCCCGGCGACGGTCTTCTGGATTGTCGGCCTGACAAATACGGTGAACCTCATCGACGGCCTCGACGGCCTCGCGGCTGGCGTGTCGTGCATCGCGTCGACGACGATCTTCCTCGTCGCGCTCCAGCAGGACATCATGGTCGTCGCGGTCTTCTGCGCGGCGATTGCGGGCGCGGCCATCGGATTCCTCTATTACAATTTCAACCCCGCGCGCATCTTCATGGGCGATTCGGGCAGCATGTTCTTTGGCTACATGCTCGCGGGCATCAGCGTCATCGGCGCGGTGAAGTCGGCGGCGACGATTGCACTGATTGTGCCGATTCTCGCGCTCGGCCTCCCGATTCTCGACACGACGTTTGCCATCATCCGCCGGTATCGCGGCGGCGTGCCGATTTTCAAGCCGGACAAGGGGCATCTTCACCACCGCCTGCTCGACCTCGGTTTCACGCAGCGGCAGGCCGTGCTCCTGATGTATGTCATCAGTGCGCTTCTCGGTCTCTCGGCCGTCGCGCTCACGGAGGTCAGCAGCCAGTTCGCGATCCTCATCGTCTGCGTGGTCGTGTTCGTGGTGCTCTTCGGCGCGAAAAAAATCGGCATCTTCCATTTGAAAGAACAGGCACATGAGAATTGAATGACTAGAGCAGGCGAACCCTGCTCTTTTTTCATATATCTTTTGCAAAAAGGAGATCCTTATGGAAAAGAAGAAAATCAAAGTCATGACGGTCTTCGGAACGCGTCCGGAGGCCATCAAGATGGCGCCGATCGTGCTGGAGCTCCAGAAGCATCCGGATACGATCACGCCGGTCGTGGCGGTCACGGCGCAGCATCGCGAGATGCTCGATCAGGTGCTCGGACTGTTCCACATCACGCCGGACTATGACCTGAACCTCATGGCGAAAGGGCAGACGCTCTTCGACATCACGACGAAGGCGATGAACGGCCTCGATGGCGTGCTGGCGAAGGAAAAGCCGGACATCGTGCTCGTGCATGGCGACACGACGACGACGTTCGCGGGCGCTCTCGCGGCGTACTACCATCAGACGACGGTCGGCCATGTTGAGGCGGGCCTCAGGACGCACAACAAGTATTCGCCGTTCCCGGAGGAAATGAACCGCAAGCTCACGGGCTGCATTGCAGACCTCAACTTCGCGCCGACGGCGACGAGCGAGGCGAATCTGCTCTCGGAAAACGTGCCGAAAGAGTCCATTTTCGTCACGGGCAACACGGTCATCGATGCGCTGCATCACACGGTGCAGGATGATTTCGCGTTCGAGGACGAGCTGTTGCAGCATATCGACTTCGCGCACAAGCGCGTGATTCTTGTGACGACGCACCGTCGCGAGAACCTCGGCGAGCCGATGCGCCATGTCTACAAGGCGTTGAAGCAGCTGACGGAGGAGTTTGACGATGTCGAAATCGTCTTCCCCGTGCACAAGAACCCGAAAGTCCGCGAGGTCGTCAATGAAGAGCTCGGCGGACTAGAGAAAGTCCACCTCATCGAGCCGCTCGATTATGAGCCGTTCGCGAACCTCATGCACCGCGCCCATCTCATCCTGACGGACTCGGGCGGCGTGCAGGAGGAGGCGCCGGCGCTCGGCAAGCCCGTGCTCGTGCTGCGCGACACGACGGAGCGCCCGGAGGCCGTCGAGGCCGGCACGGTGAAGCTCATCGGCACGGATCGCGAGCGCGTCTACAGCGAGGCGAAGCGCCTGCTGACGGATGCAGCGGAATACAAGCGCATGGCCGAGTCGTGCAATCCGTACGGCGATGGCGAGGCGTCGCGCCGCATCATCCAGGCCATCCTCTATCACTACGGCCTCGCGGACAGTCGGCCTGACCGCTTCGAAGCGAAATGAGCGCCGAAGATGCGGGCGGCAAGACGCCGAAAAAACCAGCGCCGCAGGGCCGCAAAGACCCGTGGCAGCAGGACAAGCATGAGGGCGTCCGGCAGGCGATGAAGGCGTTCTCGATGCTCGGCGGCGTCGGCGTCTACTTCGTCGTCTTCGTCGGCATCTGCGTCTTCCTCGGCTATGAGGCTGACGAGGCGTTCGGCCTCGGCCACACGGGACGGCTCGCCGGCATCGTGTTCGGCTTTCCGGCCGCGATGTACTCGCTCTATCGCCAGCTCAAGAAAGGCGGCCTCGTCTGAGCGTGGGATAACCTTTATTAATTCTATCATTAAGAAAAAATAGGGTTTTCGGGAAAGGTTTTTTCAAGAGCCCTGTCGAAATGTAATGCTTGGGAAAGTGTTTATGAAAGACATTTTGTCCGCATACCGCAAGCGGCTGCGAAAGAGCCTCGCCGTGCTCGTGATCGTCGCGGTTGCCCTGCTCCTGGCAAGGGGAGAAGGGCGCCTCGCGTTCGCGTTCCTGCTCGGGCTCGTCGCAGCGCTCGTGTTTGTCTGGAACATGGCCTTCCGTCTCTGGAATCTTTCCACGGACGCGAAGACCGCCCACAGGCAGATGCTCTGGGGCATGTTCCTGCGCCTCGCGGTGCTCGCGCTCGTCCTGCTCGCGGCAGCGCTGGCCTCTTCGGAGGTCATGCTCGCCGCTGCCGCAGGCTTCGTCGCGACGTACTTCGTGGCACTCGGACAGCTCATCCTGCAGCATGCGAAGAAATGATACCCGGGGAATTTTCTCTGGGGGAGGGAGGTTGAGGTAATATGCATGAAATCGGTGTTCGCGAAACAGTGCAGCTCGCCGGCTTTACCTTCAACTGGGAGACACTCGAGATGACCTGGCTCACGATGGCCATCGTCATCCTGATTGCTTTTCTCGCGACGCGGAGCCTTTCGCTCGTGCCGCGCGGATGGCAGATGGTGGTCGAGCTGATCATCGGCTGGCTGCATGGCCAGATCGATGCGATGATGGGGAAGAGCGGGAGATTCCTCGCGCCTTTCATCGTGTCGCTCTTCATGTTCCTGCTGGTGGGCAACTGGATCGGCCTCGTCCCCACGTTGTCGTCGCCGACGAATGACTTGAACACCACATTGGCGCTTGCGCTCACCGTCATCGTGATGGTGCATTTCCTGGGCGTCTACAAGAAAGGGTTCCACTATCTGGCCCATTTCTTCCAGCCGACGCCAGTCTTTGTCGTCATCAACATCATCGAGGAAATCGCCAAGCCGATCACGCTGGCCTGCCGTCTTTTCGGCAACATCCTCGCGGGCGAAATCCTGATCGTCGTCCTCCTGATGCTGATGCCGATCTGGATGCCGATCCCAGCCGTCTGCTGGCTCGCGTTCAGCATCTTCATCGGCGGTGTTCAGGCCGTCATCTTCACCATGCTTTCGATGGCGTACCTTGCCAACGCCGTGAAAGAGGATAGCGGGGAGTAAGGCGACTCGCTGTAAATTCCGTAGTTATTTCAGAAAAAAGGTTTTTGCAATCTTTAAGGAGGATTTTTTCAATGGAAAACGCAATCATGGTAGCCGCAGCCCTCATCGGTGCAGGTATCACGGCAGGTCTCGCAGCTGTCGGCGCTGGTCTCGGTGACGGCCTCGTCACGAGCCGCTTCATCGAGGGCATCACGCGCCAGCCGGAAGCGAAGAACACGCTCTTCACGAATACGCTGATCTCCGTCGGCCTCATCGAGGCTATGGCCATCATCGCGATCGTCATCGCCTTCATCATGCTCTATGCGAACCCGCTCATCAAATAATTTCGTGTTATTTGATGCCCAGAAGGGAGGCATAAGGAATTGATTGATCTGAACATGACGTTTTTCGCGCAGATCCTGAACTTCCTGATCCTCGTCGCCATCCTGCGCGCGCTGTGCTACAAGCCGGTCGTGCGCATGATCAAGGCCCGCGAGGACAAGATCGCGGAAAGCCTCGAGAAAGCGGACGCCGATGTGGCAGCCGCCGAAGAGCTCAAGGCGAAGTATCAGGCGCAGCTCGCCGAAGCCCGCGAGCAGGCACAGGCCATCACGGACAAGGCGGAGAAGGTCGCCAGCCAGCTCCGCGAGGACAAGCTCCAGGAGACAAAGCGCGAGGTCGAGCAGATGAAGGAGTCTGCCCGTGCCGAAATCCAGCGCGACCAGGAGCGCGCCCAGGATCAGATCCGGGCGCAGGTCGTCGCGCTCTCCATCCAGGCCGCCGGCAAGATCGTCAGCGACAAGATGACGGCGGACGCGGACGCAGAGGAAGTTGGCAAATTCATCGACACGCTTGACAAAGATAAGATTGGTGATCTGTCATGCTGAACCTGCAACTTGCACGCAAATATTCCCGCGCCATCTTCGAGCTGGCGCAGGACGAGGGAAAGCTCGTCCCGTACGGCGAGGAGCTCGCAGGCGTCTACAAGGACCTCGAAAGCGTCCCGGGCATCTGGGGCTATTTCTCGAATCCGGAGCTCCAGCGCAGCGACAAGAAGGCGCTCATCAAGAAGCTCTTCGAAGGGGAGCTCTCCGAGGACGTCTACCATTTCCTGCTGCTGCTCGTCGACAAGCGCCGCATGAGCCTCTTCCCGGCCATCGTGAGCCAGTATGAGGAGCTCTCGAACGAGGCGCGCCACATCGTCGTCGCGGATGTGACGACGGCACGCACGCTGTCGAAGGCGCAGAAGGACAAGCTCGAAGACAAGCTCGAAGTCGTGACGGGCAAGACTGTGAAGGTCCGCCTGCACGAAGATCCGAAGATCATCGGCGGTGTCATCGTCCGCATCGGGGACAAGCGCATCGACGGAAGCGTCACCGGCAAGCTTTCCGCACTGGCGGGCGAGCTGATGGCAACGAAATGAGGGGTGACTGCTAGGTATGAAAATGAATCCTGAGGAAATCACCGCCATCATCAAGGATCAGATCAAGAACTACAATGTCGATCTGAACGTCGATGATGTCGGTACGGTCATCGAAGTCGGCGACGGCATCGCGCATATCCATGGCCTCGACAAGGCCATGTCCGGCGAGCTGCTCGATTTCGGTCATGATATTTATGGTCTGGTCCTGAACCTTGAGCAGGACAACGTCGGCGCCGTTATCCTCGGCGGCGACACGAAAATCGAAGAAGGCGACGAGGTCAAGCGCACGGGCCGCATCATGCAGGTGCCGGTCGGCGAGAACATGATCGGCCGCGTCGTCGACGCACTCGGCCGCCCCATCGACGGCAAGGGCGCCATCAAGACGACGGAGACGCGTCCGGTCGAGTTCCATGCGCCGGGCATCGCTGACCGCCAGCCGGTCAAGCAGCCGCTGCAGACGGGCATCAAGGCCATCGACGCCCTCGTGCCGATCGGCCGCGGCCAGCGCGAGCTCATCATCGGCGACCGCGGCATCGGCAAAACGGCCATCGCGGTCGATACGATCCTGAACCAGAAGGGCCAGGACTGCATCTGCGTCTACGTCGCCATCGGCCAGAAGGCTTCGACGGTCGCGCGCGTCGTCAAGACGCTCGAAGAGCACGGCGCCATGGAGTACTCCATCGTCGTCGCCGCGACGGCTGCCGAGAGCGCGCCGCTGCAGTACCTCGCACCGTACGCCGGCGTCGCCATGGCGGAGCACTTCATGTATCAGGGCAAGCACTGCCTTTGCATCTATGATGACCTCACGAAGCATGCAGCCGCCTACCGTGCGATGTCCCTGCTGCTCCGCCGTCCGCCTGGACGCGAAGCATACCCGGGCGATGTCTTCTATCTGCATTCCCGTCTGCTCGAACGCGCTGCGAAGCTCAATGATGAGCTCGGCGGCGGCTCCATCACGGCCCTGCCGATCATCGAGACGCAGGCCGGCGACCTTTCCGCGTACATTCCGACGAACGTCATCTCCATCACGGATGGCCAGATCATGCTCGAGACGGGCCTCTTCAACTCCGGTGTCCGCCCGGCCATCAACGTCGGCCTCTCGGTCTCCCGTGTCGGCGGCTCGGCGCAGATCAAGGCCATGAAGCAGGTCGCGGGCACGATGCGCCTCGACCTCGCACAGTACCGCGAGCTCGCAGCATTCTCGCAGTTCGCCTCCGACCTCGACAAGGCCACGAAGGCCCAGCTCGACCGCGGCGAACGCATGGTCGAGACGCTGAAGCAGCCGCAGTACAGCCCGCTGCTCGTCGAGGAGCAGGTGCTCGTGCTCTACACGGCCGTCCATGGCTTCCTCGCCGACATCCCGACGGAAAAAGTCGTCGAGTTCCAGGAGAGCTTCCTGAAGTTCATGCGCACGGCACACCCGGAAGTGGCGAAGAAGATCGCCGAGCAGAAGAAGCTCGACGATGCGCTCGAAAAAGAGATCACGGCGGCCATCAAGGAGTTCAAGGAAACCATTCCGTACAAGATGGCATGAGCGAGGTGATTCTTTTTGGCTAGTTTACAGGATATCCGCCATCGCATCAAAAGCGTGACGAGCACGAAGCAGATCACGAGCGCCATGAACATGGTCGCGACGAGCCGCCTGCGCCATGCCAAGGAAGCGGCGAATGCCAACGCGCCTTACGCGAAGAAAGTCATCGAGGTCGTGCAGGAAGTCGCGGCGAATGCCGGGGCTGATTTCCAACATCCGCTCCTTGAGACGCATCCGGACGGAAAGCGCCTCGTCTTCGTCATCACCTCGGACAAAGGCCTCGCGGGCGCGTATTCCTCGAATGCCTGCAAGGCGGCACACGCCCTTGCCGAAAATAAGGCCGATACCGACCTCTTCGTCGTCGGCCGCAAGGGCGAAGCCTATTTCAAGAATCGCGGCTACCACATCGTGAAATCCCATACAGGGCTAAGCGAGCGACCGCAGTTCGAGCATGCGCGCACGATTGCGCTCGAGCTCATCGACCTCTTCAAATCCGGCGCGTATCGCGAAGTCGTGATGATTTATACGAAATTCATCTCGGCCATCAGCTGCGAGCCGCAGACGGAGAAGGTCCTGCCGCTCACGATGGACAGCGAGGAAGCTAAGGGCGTGCATGCCGAGTACATCTATGAACCGGATGCGGCGACCGTCCTCGGCTTCCTGCTCCCGCAGTATCTCTACACGACGATCTACGCCTCGCTCCTGCAGTCCGCAGCGAGCGAGCTGAGTTCCCGCATGAACGCGATGAGCAACGCGACGGACAACGCCACGGAGCTCATCGACCAGCTGAACCTGCACTACAACAAGGTACGTCAGGCCGGCATCACGACGGAGCTCAACGAAATCGTCGCGGGCGCCGAAGGCCTGAAGTAATGCCAAATGCCTGACCACGTTTCTAGAGTTCAGGTAGTTAGGAGGTTTTCCATTGGCAAAAGGTAAAGTCGTACAGGTCATCGGACCTGTCGTAGATATTGAATTCCCGGCAGGCGAGCTGCCGGCGATCCTGAACGCCGTCACGATCAAAGGCACGGTCGGCGATGGCATCAAGATCGATCTCGTCGTCGAAGTCATGCAGCACCTCGGCGACAGCGTCACGCGCTGCATCGCCATGTCCTCCACGGACGGCCTCCAGCGCGGCATGGTTGCCGAAGATACCGGTGCCCCGATCAAGGTCCCGGTCGGCAACGAGTGCCTCGGCCGCGTCTTCAACGTGCTCGGCCAGACGGTCGACCACGATCCGACGCCGGTCGGCAACAAGGAGTTCTGGCCGATTCATCGTCCGGCTCCGAAATTCGAAGATCAGGAGACCTCGACGTCCATCCTCGAGACGGGCATCAAGGTCGTCGACCTCATCGCGCCGTATTCCCGCGGCGGCAAGACGGGCCTCTTCGGCGGCGCAGGCGTCGGCAAGACGGTCCTCATCATGGAGCTCATCCACAACATCGCGACCGAGCACGGCGGCTACTCCGTCTTTGCCGGCGTCGGCGAGCGCACCCGTGAGGGCAACGACCTCTGGGGCGAAATGAAAGAATCCGGCGTCATCGACAAGACGGCCCTCGTCTACGGTCAGATGAACGAGCCGCCTGGAGCACGTATGCGCGTTGCTCTGACGGGCCTGACCATGGCAGAGTATTTCCGCGATGTCCAGCATCAGGACGTCCTGCTCTTCGTCGACAACATCTTCCGCTTCATTCAGGCAGGTTCCGAGGTTTCGGCCCTGCTCGGCCGCATGCCGTCGGCCGTCGGCTACCAGCCGACGCTCTCCACGGACATCGGCGCCCTGCAGGAGCGCATCACGTCCACGAAGGAAGGCTCCATCACGTCCGTCCAGGCCGTCTATGTCCCGGCCGACGACCTCACCGACCCGGCACCGGCCGGCACGTTCACGCATCTCGATGCGACGACCGTCCTTTCCCGCCAGATCGCCGAGCTCGGCATCTATCCGGCCGTCGATCCTCTGGACTCCACGAGCCGCATTCTCGATCCGCACATCATCGGCGAGGAGCACTACCGCGTCGCGCGCGGCGTGCAGGCCGTCCTCCAGAAGTACAAGGATCTGCAGGACATCATCGCCATCCTCGGCATGGAAGAACTCTCCGACGAGGACAAGCTCACGGTCTCGCGTGCCCGCAAGATTCAGCGCTTCCTCTCGCAACCGTTCTTCGTCGCCGAAGTCTTCACGGGCTCGCCTGGCAAGTACGTCCCGCTCAAGGAGACCATCCGCGGCTTCAAGGAAATCCTCGAAGGCAAATACGACGATCTCCCCGAGAATGCCTTCTACATGGTCGGCACCATCGACGAGGCTGTCGAGAAAGCGAAGAAGATCCAGGCTGAGGAGGGATAATCTATGTCCACCATCCAGCTTCAGATCGTCTCCCCGGACAAAGTCGTCTACGAAGCCGACATTGCCATGCTCATCGTCCGCTCGACGGGCGGCGAGCTCGGCATCCTGCCGCATCATGCACCGCTCGTCACGGGCCTCGTGCCGCATGCGATGCGCGTGAAGATGCCGGAGGGCGACGAGCAGCTCATCGCCGTCGCTGGCGGCTTCATGGAAGTCACGCCCGAGAAGATCTCCGTCCTCGCGAGTGCCGCCGAACAGCCGATCGACATCGACGTCAATCGCGCCAAGCAGGCCTACGCCCGCGCCAAGGAACGCATCGAGAAATTCCACCAGGGCCCGCCCGCAAGCGAAGACATCGACTTCGAGCGCGCCGAACTCGCCCTGCACCGCGCCATCGCGCGCCTGCAGGCGACGGAAACGGAATACGAATGATTGCATGAAAAAAGAACCGCTCTCATCACGGGGGCGGTTCTTTTCTGTTTAGATATGGAAAAGCCCCTGGGTTGCAATCCCGGGGGCTTTGTTCAGCATGACATCTTCTCACGTCTTAGCTTACTTGTATTCTACCATATTTTGCAGGAAATGCAAGAATTTGCTATAATGACGTTGCTGTGGAACATCCTCTGTGCGCGGTAGGAGGAGGTGTTCAGCATGACGCCGTATCTTCTCACGTTCTTTGTGTCGGTCGCAGCAAGTGTAACCAGCTATTACATTTGCAAGTGGCTTGATCGGCACTGACGCAGCAAAAGCACAAAAAGTCTCGGAGTCGCAAACCGAGCAGGAAGGGTCAGCTTCGGCTGGCCTTTTTCTATGAAATCAAAGTATTTGGGGTTCACCAGATTGACGTGCACGTAGCCCTACAGTATACTGATATTATGCGGGGAACATGTTTCCCCAAGCGAACATCACAGCATGGTCTTTGCCTGCCATAGCGCATGCACTCGCTCTGCGCCGTTTCAAGAGCCGCCAAGAGGCGCGGCCTCAAGGCGGTGGTTTCAGAGAAAGCGAGGTGAATGCCCTGTGACGAATAGCTGCTTGCAGATTCTGGTTGCGGCTTCTGTGTCGATTGGAGCTCTCGGGCTCTTCCTGCTTTGCTGCTCGATAGCAAGGTACTTCGACCGCGCCGCACCACCAGAAAATATCGGCCTTGGTTTCGGAGTGGTCTTGAAGGGGCTCTTGAAGATCCGGCTGGACTTCCGAGGTGAAAAAACTCCAAACAGCAAAAAAGACCATCCCAGTTCCAATGACGATGGCCTTTCTAGCTAACAACTAGTCATGTGTTATCGGCTGGCGAACCTGCTGTTGCGGTTCGCTCTTTTTTATTTCTATGGATATTATACGCGATTGCGGATGAATCGTCAACCTTCACTGGAGCAGCGACAGCACGCTCGACGCGTTCTGGTTGGCCTGCGCGAGCATGGCTTGGGCGGATTGGGCGAGGACGTTTGCCTTCGTGTAGGCGGTCATTTCCTTCGCCATGTCCGCGTCGCGGATGGTGGATTCGCTCGACTGGGTGTTTTCGCGGCTCGTCGTGAGGTTTCGGACGGTGTAGTCGAGGCGCTGGGCGTAGGCACCCATGCGGGTGTTTTCGTTCAGGGCGTAGTTGACGGCATTGTCGAGGACGTCGAGGGCGGCGTGCGCGTCTTCGCGCGTGACGATGGTGGCGGAGTCGAGCCCCATGGCCTTTGTGTGCATGTCGTCGATGTAGAGGCGCAGGTGCTGGTTCGACTTCGTGCCGGTGTGGATGATGAGGGGATTGCCGTCTGTGGATTTTGCAGCTTGGTGTGTCGAAAACATGATAAGAGGGTCTTCGGAAAAATCAGAGCCGCTATATTCGTGGTAGTGTGTAGAGCCGTCTGTTGCTGTGAATGGTTGCTTGTATGTACATCCAGAGGCAGTAATTGTGCCATGTGTAGCGTCAAACCCATTTTTTCCCAGTAGTTCATACCGTATTTATCTACGGTAGGAACCATTTTGCCACCTTCTCCCTTGCCACTTCCGAGCGCTTCTGCATAGATGGAAACGGCACGAATTTTCGAGGTGTTTGTTGTAATGTCGCCACAAACGGAATCTGTCGGTCCCTTGATACCATACGAAGAATTGTCTACGAAATCCGACATTAGATAATGCGCTTGACGAGCGAGCGGCCGGTCTGCGCGTTTTCGATGTCCTGGTCGAGCGACCGCAGGCGCACGCGCATTTTTTCGGACATGGCATATTCCGACGCGCCATCGCCCGCGTCGTTGACTTTCATCCCCGATGCGACTTTCTTGAGCTCTTTGCCGAGCGTCGTGTCGTTCTTCTTGAGCTCGCCGAGCGCCGCCATCATTGCGCCGTTGTTCATAATCTGCATGCGGGTTCCCTCCCTTGAAAGCTTTCTACCTATATTATCGTCGAAATGCCAGAAAAATTAAGGGGAGGGGTAAAAATTTTATGCAAGGATAAGGAATGAAAGGACGCGTGGATTTTTTTCTTTACAGGGTTCCATTTTTCGGGTACAATGAATGAGTTAATGCTTTATCGTGCTAAAAGGGGAGACCCGTATGGACAAATTACTGGATACGGTCGTGCTGATGCTGCAGGGGTCGGAGATTACGCTGGAGATTTTCTGCGTGACTTTGGTGCTCGCGTTGCCGCTTGGCATTCTCGCGGCACTCGGGCGGCTGTCGAAGTTGCGGGTGCTTTCGCGTTTCATGGAGTTCTACATCTGGCTTATGCGCGGCACGCCGCTGATGCTGCAGCTGCTTTTCGTTTATTTTGCGCTGCCGATGATCGGCATCATGCTGCCGGATATGGCGGCGGCGCTCCTTGCGTTCACGCTGAACTATGCGGCGTATTTCGCCGAAATCTTCCGTGCGGGCATCCAGTCGGTGCCGCGCGGCCAGTATGAGGCGGCGAAGACGCTTGGCATGACGTATCCGCAGACGATGCGGCGCATCATCCTGCCGCAGGTCATCCGCATGGTGCTGCCACCAGTCAGCAACGAGACGATCAACCTCGTGAAGGACACGTCGCTCATCTACATCCTTGCGATGAACGACCTCTTGCGCGTCGCGCGGACGATCGTGCAGCGCGAGTTCGACATGACGCCGTTCGTCGTGGCGGCGGTATTCTACCTCGCGATGACGGCCGTGCTGACCTGGGGATTCAAGAAGCTGGAGGCGCACTATGGCAAATACGCAAGATAATGTCATGATCCGCATGGAGGACATCCACAAGTCGTACGGCGATGTCGAGGTGCTCAAAGGTATCGACATCGAGGTGCATCGTGGCGAAGTGCTCGCGATTATCGGGCCGTCGGGCTCTGGAAAGAGCACGCTCCTGAGGTGCATCAACCGGCTCGAGGACATCACATCGGGCCTCGTCGAAATCGAGGGCGGCACGCTGGCCTCGACGAAGGGCGACGGCACGGTCGAATATGCAAAGGAAGAGGACAGCCGGAAGCTGCTCGGCTGCATGGGCATGGTGTTCCAGCAGTTCAACCTGTTCCCGCACATGACGGTGCTCGAGAACCTGCTCGAAGCGCCCGTCCATGTGAAGAAGCGGGCGAAAGAGGCCGTGCTTCCCGAGGCGATGGCGCTTCTCAAGAAAGTCGGCCTCGAAGACCGTGCCGACTACTATCCCGCGCAGCTTTCGGGCGGCCAGCAGCAGCGCGTGGCCATCGCGCGGGCGCTCTGCATGAAGCCGGACATCATGCTGTTCGACGAGCCGACGAGCGCGCTCGACCCGGAGCTCACGGGCGAAGTCCTGCGCACGATGCGCGAGCTCGCGGCCGAGCACATGACGATGGTCGTCGTGACGCACGAGATGAACTTCGCGCGCGAGGCCGCGAGCCATGTCATCTTCATGGCCGACGGCGTCATCGTCGAGCAGGGCGAGCCGCAGGAGTTTTTCGCGCACCCAAAAGAGGAACGCACAAGGGCGTTCCTCAAGAATATGTTGTAACTTTCGAGCAAGCCCCCCTCCAGAGGGGGGACGGGCCGCGTGAGCGGCGGGGGGAGTCCCCTGCAAGGCGCATCAATCAGCAGATCGCGTCTTCCGCGGGTGCGATAAGTTCTGTCAGCGATTTCATGATTTTTACGTGCGGCACATCTTCGAAAGCACTTGCCGGCGTCGTTCCCGTAGTCACGGCTGCGAAGGCGACGCCGGCATTTTTTGCGGCGCCGGCATCGACGAGGCTGTCGCCGGTGTAGAGGACGTCTGCTTTCTCCATGCCGAGGCGGGCGATGGCCTGTTCGATGCCTTCGGGCGATGGCTTCATCGCGTGGACGTCTTCGCAGCCGATGATGAGGTCGATGACGTCCGTGCAGTTATCAGCGACGAATTTTTCCTCGATGCGGCTGCGCGTCTTTGTCGAGATGATGCCAATCCTGGCGCCTGCTTTGCGCAGGGCACGGAGCGTCGGCAGCGTGTCGGGGAAGAAGTGCGTGCCGGGCGTCATGTGAATGTCGGCGTCTTTGCGATAGTCGTCGATGAAGCGGTCGATGTCTGCGGCGTCGTGGATGCCCGTGATGATTTCGACGGCCTGCTCCATCGGGAGGCCGATGGTCTTCCGGATGGTGTCGTCCGTGACGGGCGGCAGGTGCCAGGCGTCGATCGTGCGGTGGAAGCAGCCGAGGATGCCCTGCTCGGAGTTCACGAGGGTGTAGTCGAAATCGAAGAGGTATAAACGGTACATGTTGATAGTCCTTTCCTTTTTAGTACCAGTATATCATAGGCATCTTGCAACGTCTCCTGTTTTGCCGTAAAATAAATGTTACAGTGTAAGATTGAACGGAAAGGGCGAGAGGTTTATGAAGCATGTGGTGGTCGATCTCGAGATGAATCCGGTGGACCGCGAGTTTCGGGAAGTCCGCAAGCGGCTGCGCGATGAGGTCATCGAGATCGGGGCGGTGAAGCTCGGGGAGGACTATGTGCAGGAGAGCACGTTCCGCTGCTATGTGAAGCCGGAGTACGGGCCCATCAAGAAGCACATCACGCGCCTCACGAGCATCACGCAGGCGATGGTGGATACGGGCGAGGTGTTCGAGCCGAGCTTTCGCGCGTTCGTGGACTGGGTCGGCGAGGAAGAGACGACGATTTATTCGTGGAGCATGTCGGACATCAAGCAGCTGAAGTCGGAATGCCGCATGAAGCTCAAGGAGTTCGACGTCCAGTGGCTCGACAGCCGCTGGGTCGATCTGCAGCAGGAGTTTGACGACCGTCTCGGCCTGCACAACAGCCTCGCGCTGAAGCATGCGCTCGGCGCGATGGATCGCGATTTCGAGGGCAAGCAGCACACGGCGCTCGACGACGCCATCAATACGAGCGCCATCCTCGCGCTGATGCAGGACGACGAGGCGTTCCGCAAGACGATGCAGCCTGTGCTCGACATCCTCCAGCCGCAGGATGATCTCAAGAGCTCGATCGGCGACCTCTGCCCGGAGCTCATGAAGCTGTCGAAAGAACTTTGAAATGACTTGAAAAAAATGGTGTAACTCTGTATAATAGACACAAAGAAGTAGCTGATGTTTTCGGCCGTCAGCTCTTCAAGATTTTGAGTTTGAAAGAGCAGCACAAGCCAGGTGCCATCACCTCTTTGGGCTCAGGATTCACTCATCGCATTAGCGAATGAGCTGGAGAATCATCAACAGTACTTGCAAGAAAGCCAGTACAAGTGCCAACTTCTCATAAGTCGTCATGATGATCACCTCCCTCGTCTCGAGGGGCTGGCGCATCAGCCACTAAGAGAAATTATAGCACAAGTGCTGGCTTTCTGCTATCTATATTTAGGGGACGATCCAATGCAAAAACCACATCGCATGGGCTTCCTCGGCCCGGCGGGGACGCATAGCGAAGCGGCGGCGCTTTGGCTGCGCGGCTGGTTGCGCGAGGCGGACACCGAGGCGCCGGTGCGCAAGCTCGTGCCGTATCCCGACATCGACGACGTGCTCCTTTCCGTCGAGCGCGGAGAAATTGATTCGGGGTTCGTGCCGGTGGAAAACTCGCTCGAAGGGGCCATCCGCGTGACGCTCGATGTGCTGGCGCACACGGACGGCCTCGCGGTTGTGCGCGAAGTCATCTGGCCTGTGCACAACGAGCTCATGGCGCACTGTCGGGCGGACGAGGTGCGGAAAATCTATTCGCATGCGCAGCCCATCAGCCAGTGCCGTGACTATCTCGCTGCGCATTTCCCGCAGGCGGAGCTCGTCAAGGTCGCATCGACGGCGCGGGCGGCGAAAATCGCGGCGGCCGCACGGCCAGAGGATGGCATCGCGGCTATCTGCACGGCGCGGGCAGGCGAGCTCTACGGGCTGACGCCGCTCGCGCACGAAATCCAGGACAACATGGCGAATGCAACGCGGTTCTTCGAGGTCGCGCGGCGGCGTGACGGCGCGGCGGTCGCAAAGGGCGACAAGGTGCTCGTCATCTGCCAGCTCGATGGCTCGCGGGCGGGCTCGCTCGTCGATGTGCTGCTGGAGTTTTCGCGGCGCGGCATCAATATGACGCGCATCGAGTCGCGCCCGGCGCGGACGCAGCTCGGGGATTACATCTTCTTCTTCGATCTCGATACGGACGCGGGGGAGGAGATGCTCGCGGAGGCTATCGCGGCCGTGCGGGCGAAGTGCTCGTGGCTGAAGAATCTCGGGCGGTTCCCGGTGCTGACGGCAAGTTGCTGAGACGCGTTTGGTTATCGTGCGCGCACCGGCGATAAGAGACGGCGTGCAGATTGTCAGTTCGTGCAGGCGACTCCCACCTGGCGCTGCCGCGCCTGTCCTCCCTCTGAGAGGGAGGCTGAAGTTGGAGAGAGCTCATATTTTTCATAAAACATACTGAATGAAAGAGGTCATACAATGGTCATCATCATGGATCCCGACGCAACTGCCGAAAACATCAAATCGGTCATTTCCGTCATCCACGACGCGGGGCTCGAGGCGAAGGTCATGGAGGGCGCGGCGCAGCAGATTGTCGGCGTCATTGGCGACAAGCGGCGGCTTGGCGAGGTGAATTTCGAGTCGATGAAGGGCGTCGAGACGACGGTCGCGATTTCGAAGAGCTACAAGCTCGCGAGCCGCGAGTTCCATCCGCAGTCGAGCGTCATCGATGTCGCGGGTGTGAAGATCGGCGACGGCAACCCTGTCGTCATGAGCGGCCCGTGCGCCGTCGAGTCGCGCGAGCAGCTGTTCGAGGCGGCGGACATCGTGAAGGCGGCGGGCGCGCAGTTCCTGCGCGGCGGTGCGTACAAGCCGCGCACGAGCCCGTATTCGTTCCAGGGTCTCGAAGAGCAGGGCCTCAAGTACCTCGCCGAGGCGCGCGAGCGCACGGGCCTGCGCGTTGTGACGGAAGTCACGACCGTCGAGGCTGTCGACCGTGTCGCGGCCTATGCGGACATGCTCCAGGTCGGCGCACGCAACATGCAGAACTTCGGCCTGCTGAAAGCCGTTGGCAAGGCGGGCAAGCCGGTGCTCCTGAAGCGCGGCCTCGCGGCGACGCTCAACGAGTGGCTCAATGCAGCTGAGTACATCATGAACGAGGGCAACCCGAACGTCGTGTTCTGCGAGCGCGGCATCCGCACGTATGAGACGTATACGCGCAACACGCTCGACCTCTCGGCCGTCGCAGCAATCAAGCATCTGTCGCACCTGCCGATCATCGTCGATCCGTCGCATGGCACGGGCAAATGGCGCATGGTGCAGCCGATGGCGTTCGCGGCCATCGCGGCCGGTGCCGACGGCCTCATGATCGAGATGCACCCGAATCCGGAGAAGGCGCTCTCGGACGGCCCGCAGTCGCTGACGCCGGAGCATTTCCGCCGCGTCATGGCAGGCGTGACGAAGCTCTCGCAGTTCATGAAAGCCGAAGACATCACGCCGATGGAAGTCTGAGCAAAAAAATACAAGCAAGAATAGGAAAAATCTGCTAAGATAGGATTGTAGAATCATCTGGGAAAGGAGCGTCCCATGAAGATGAAGCAGTTCTATCAAAAAACAGCGGCGCTCGTTCTCGCGGGCGCCGTTTTTCTCTGTGCGAGTGTCGGCGCGGCGGAGGAGCGGCAGCCGCTGCGCGTCGGCATCAACACGCTGCCGTCGCTCAAGTCGCCGCTGGATGGCAGCCGCGACCAGAATCAGGACTACATGCGCATGCTCGCAAGCTATGCAGGCATGCAGGCCGTCTTTGTCTCGGATTCGTGGTCGAACAATCTCGCGAAACTCGCATCTGGAGAAATCGATGCCATCGCGAACATCACAGACCTGCCGGAGCGCCATGCCATCTTCGACTATGGACGCATCCCGATGAGTCTCTCGACGTCGATGCTCTATCTGCGCGGCGGTGTGGCGACGTTTGACAACCCCGACCGCACGCGGCCACTCACGATCGGCATCATCCGGAACCAGTATACGAGCCCGCGGCTCGGCGCGGTTCTGGATTTCGAGGGCTTTTCCTATAAGACGCAGGAGTTCGAGGATCGCAAGCACATCCTCGCGGCCTATGATGCTGGCGTCATTGACGGCTGCTCGCTCGACACGCAGCTGCCGGAAGACTTGCTGCCAGCGGCCGCGCTTGAGACCGACCCCGTCTATTTCGTCGTGCGGAAGGGCAATACGGAGCTTCTCGACCGCCTGAACCAGGCGGCCGCACGCCTTGCGACGACGCGTCCGATGCTCTTTGCCGACCTCTATGATCTCTACCATTCGAATGGCGCAGGCGCACCGCTCCTGCTCGATCGCCGCGAACGCGACTATCTCCTGGAGCATCCGACGCTGCGTGCGGCGGTCGTCGTGAGCGGGCAGCCGTATGCCTATCTCGATGAGAATGGAAATTTCGCGGGCGGCTTGCGCGCTGTGACGGACCGCATTGGAGCGGACCTCGGCATCGACGTTGAAATCCTGCCGGTTCGTTCGGCAGAAGAGGCGTATGCGCACCTTGCGGACGGCTCGGCAGACGTGCTGCTCAATTCGCGTTGGAGCCCCAGCTGGGCGGGCGAGCATGGCTACATGCAGACGGCGCCTTTCACGACGTCGTATTTCACGGAAGTCACGCGTCGGGCGGGCCGTCCGCCGCGTCCGCGCGTCGCTTATTACAATTCGCGCTTCGCGGAGGCATTCCTTGCGCCACGCTTTGGCACGGAAAAGCTCTTGCGCTATGATTCATCGGACGCCTGCCTGCGTGCCGTCGAGAACGGTGAAGCCGACGTTGCGTTTCTGCGGCAGGAAGTCGCGCAGTACCAGACGCTGGTGGGAAAGTTCCCGAATCTTGTTGCGAGCGGCACGGTCGCATTTTCCGTCCGCACGGCCATTGTCCTGCCACAGGAGGCGGATACGGCGCTGCTCTCCATTCTCGACAAAGAGATTGCTCACATGGGGCAGGATGTTGCGGCGGCGGCTGTTGCCGAAGAGCGGCAGAAACTGTTTGACAGCCGCTCGCTCTCGTCGTACTTCTTCAATTATCCGCAGTATTTCCTCTTGGGCGCGCTCGTGATCTTTCTCTTCGCTGGGGCGGCGTTCTACCGCTACCGCCGCATGAAGAAGAAGAATGCCGCGCACCTGCAGTCCATCATCGACAGCGATCCCGATACGGGCCTGCACAACCTCAGCTGGCTCGAACGCGAGGGCGAGAAGGCGCTCACGGCGACGCCGAAAGGCGCACCATTTGCCGCCGTCGCCATCCGCGCCATGCGCCCGGACATCATCGCGGGCACGTATGGCCGCGAGGCGCTCGCCGAACTCTGCAAGCGCCTCGCGGGCGCATTCGAGGGCAGCTCGTGGACGCATTTCCTCGGCACGCGCGCGAGCGCGGCGGAGGTTTTCCTGCTCGCCTGCGCGGAGGAAAAGAAGCTCGTCTCGGCCCTCTCCCTGATCCTGCGGCAGAATGAGTCGCAGCAGGTCGGCCGCATGCTCGTGCGCATCCCGCTCGAAGCGGGCATCTGCTACCTCGGCGCCCCGCGCATCGACCTCAAGACGGCGATGAACAACGCCGCGCTCGCCGCGCACGAAGTCGGCCCCGTCACGGTCTTCTCGAGCGCTCTGCAGCGTGAGACGCTGCTTGTGAGCCGCATGGAAAGCTTGCAGGAGCAGGCGCTCGCGGCGCGCGAGTTCCATATCTGGTACCAGCCGAAGTACGACCTCAAGACGAAGCGGTGCGTGGGCGCCGAGGCGCTCGTGCGCTGGGAGAGCAAGGAGCTCGGCTTCCTGCCGCCGGGGAAATTCATTCCTCTTTTCGAGAGCAACGGCTTTATCACGCAGCTTGACTTCTATAATCTCGAACACGTCATGGTGTTCCAGCGCGAGGCAAAAATGAGGGGACTGCCCGTGCTGCCGATTTCCGTCAACCAGTCGCGCCAGCACATGCGCGAGGAAGGCTATCTCCAGCATGTGCAGGAGCTCGTCGACATCTACTCGACGGACGGCATCGAGCTCGAACTCACGGAGACGGCGTTTGACGTGCTCGGCGAGGCGTTGCGCACGCATTCGCTCGACGTCGTGAAATCTCTTCATGGCATGGGCTTTTCCATCGACATGGACGACTTCGGCAGCGGCTACAGCGACCTCTCGCTGCTCAACCAGCTGCCGCTCGATGTCATGAAGATCGACCTGCTGCTCGAGTCCGAGGGCTCGGAGCGCATGCAGACCGTCCTGCGGCAGATGATCGAGCTCGGCCACGCGCTCGGCATGAAGGTCATCTGCGAGGGCATCGAGACGGAGGAACAGGAACAGCTGCTCATCGCCTGCGGCTGCGAGTACGGGCAGGGCTTCCTCTATGGAAAGCCCATGCGGCGTGCGGACTACGAAAATTTCTTGCGGGCGCATGCATGAAGAAGATATCGCACTCAGGCACCCTCCCAGAGGGGGCTGTCAGCGAAGCTGACTGGGGGAGTGTCGAAGGTAGGGCGTGAATCGTCCATCGATTGTGCAGTCGAAGAAAGGCAGTGGTGTTCATATGAAGAATTTTTTGCAGAAAATGGCACTGCTCTTGTTATGCCTGTCACTGTTCGCTGCCCTTTCACCTTTCGCTGAGGCGCGCGACACGCTGCGCGTCGGCATCCGGCCGCTCGGTGACGGCGTCATCACCGTCGATGCGGCAGGCAACTACTACGGCATCGAGACGGACTACATGCAGACGCTCACGAGCTATGCGGGCATGGATGTCGCGTTCGTGCCCGGCAGCTGGGAGGAAAATCTCGCGCGCCTGCGCACGGGCGAGATTGACGCCATCGCGGGCGTCCCGCAGCTGCCGGAGTACCGGGGCGAGCTCCTGTACTCGCGCATGCCCATTGATTTTGCGCGCGGCAACCGCAAGGTTCAGCTCCCGGTTCCCGACCATCAGGTCACGCCGCTCTATTATGTCATGCGGCAGGGGAACGATGCGCTCTTCGGCCGCATCGAGCGGGCGAATGACGCCATGGCCGCGAACTGACCGCATTGCAGAAGACCTCGGCGTCACCATCGACATCCGGACTGTCCCGTCGTATGTGGAGGCCGAGGCCGCCATCGCGGACGGCAGTGCCGACCTGTACCTGAACATCGACTGGGATATCGCCTTTGCGGAATCAAAGGGCATGGCCGCGACCATCAGCTATGCGACGGACTACTATACAACCGTCACGCGCCGTTTCAGCGATCTGACGCATCCCGTCATCGCAGCGGTCGACAGCCGCATGACCGACCGCATGCTGCGCACGCGCTACGCCGACGACCAGATCCGCATCTATCCTGATGTCGAAGCCTGCCTGCGGGCCGTACAGTCCGGCGAGGCTGACATCACGTTCGTGCGCCAGGAGACGGCGCAGTACGCCATCTGGCAGGGCGATTTCCCCGACCTCGTTTCCGATGGTACGGTCGCTTTTTTGCAGCGGAATTCCATCGGCGTTTCCGAGCGCGTCTCGGAACATCTTCTGCCGATTCTCGACAAAGAAATCAATGTGATTGCCCCGAACGTCTCTCAGAGCAATCTTTTGCAGCAGCAAGGCAGCACGGCGCGCCACCGCAGCATCCGCTCGCTCATCTACGCCTATCCGCTTCGTCTTCGGCATCGCGAACCTCGATGCCATCGTCGGCACGTATGGCCAGCAGGTCGTGAGTGACATGATCCGCCGCTTCACGGCCGAGCTCAGCGAGGTCTCGTGGGCAAAGGCATGCGCGTCCCATGCGAGCGCCGGCCATGTGTTCTGCCTCGCGCAGGCGAAAGACGAGGGCATCCTCATCGAGGCCGTCCATCATCAGAAAGAAGTGCAGGAATACGTCCGCGTCGGCGACATGAACGTCCATGTGCCCATCCATGCGGGCATCGCGGCTGTCGGTTTCCCGCCCGAGGAACGCCGCAAAATCTTCGAGCGCAATGGCTTCATCACGAAGCTCGATTTCTACAACCTCGTCCACGTCATGAAGCTGCAGCAGGGACGCCACGCGCAAGGATTGCCCGTCGTTCCCATCTCCGTGAACCAGAGCCGCTTCCATATGCAGGAGAAGGGCTACCTCCAGCGCATGAAGGAGCTCGTCGGCATCTACTCGACGGACGGCGTCGAGCTCGAGCTCACGGAGACGGCGTTCGACCTCGCGGGCCGCGAGCAGCGCGAGAACGCGCTCGCCGTCGTCACGGAGCTCAAGCGGCTCGGCTTCCGCATCGACATGGATGACTTCGGCACGGGCTACAGCGACATGACGCTGCTCGACGCGCTGCCGCTCGATGTCATGAAGCTCGACCGGTCGCTGCTGCTTGCGAGTGAGAACTCCGGGCGCATGCGCTCCGTGCTCGCGCGAATGACCGACCTCGGCCACGCGCTCGGCATGACCGTCATCTGCGAAGGCATCGAGACGGAAGAACAGGAGCAGATGCTCATCGATTGCGGCTGCGAGCACGGACAGGGCTACCTCTACGGCAAGCCCATGCCGCAGGAAGAATTCGAAGCATTCCTCGCTGCGCATCTCTGAAAGAAAATGGCAATGCAATATGTATTGCACCTGCGTGCCATTGAAGGTATAATGAGAATATGGAAGTAGAATTTTTAGGCCGTCGCGTTCAATGGGACGACGAAAAGAATGAGCTTAATAAGAAAAAGCACGGATTTACCTTGGAAGAAGCCCGCCTCGTTTTTGCTGATCCATATCGTATCGAATGGTTTGACGAAGAACATAGCGACGATGAAGATCGGTACAAGGTGCTGGGAATGATCAACAATATTGTTTTTGTTGTTTACACAGAACGTGGCGATGCGGTGCGATTGATTTCTGCTCGGTATGCGACCGCGAAAGAAAGGAGAGCGTATTACGATGGCAATTCATGAAGCGATTGTTTATGAGGGACAGAAACCGACGGCCGCAGAACTTGCGGATTTGGAGCGAGCTTCCAAATTACCGATTAATTATGATGACATTCCGCCGCTCACGGATGAGGAATTGAAAAAAGTAGCGGCGATAGCGCGCAGCCAGCGCGCCTCCATGCGGAAAAGCAACCTCACGATCCGCATCCCACAGCAGACGATTGACAAGGCGAAAAAAATGCTTGGTGCGGGCTACACGGGCGTGTTGCGCCGTCTGATCGTCAAGGCAATCGATCATCCGGAATTGCTCAAGGACTGCCTGTAATCAATGGAAGAGCGCAGCTTTTTTCGTTTGTGCGAGAGGAGCTGCGTTTTCTGTTTGTAAGGGACGGAGGCAAGAGGTTGGAAAACAAACAGGAAAATGTTGCGGCGGAAGGTGAGACACTGCGCGAGCGACTGATCAAGTCGAAAGAGCGCGTGCAAAAGCATGGTGAGGTCTTCACGCCGAATTGGATGGTGAAGCTGATGCTGTCGAATCCGCCGATCCAGGAGAAGCTCGCGGATGTCCATGCGACGTTCTTCGAGCCATCGGCGGGCGTGGGAGCGTTCCTTATGGAAATCCTGCGTCAGAAGCTCGCGCACGTCAGCGCGGCGAAGAACATTCGCGGGAGCAACTGGAAGTATGAAGCGCTCTGGGCGCTCATGAGCATCTACGGCATCGAGCTTCTGCCGGACAATTTGAACGAGGCGCGAGAGAATATGCTGCTCGTCTTCGCGGAGTGCTACGAGGAAAAGACGGGGCGCGCGCTCGACACGGATGCCGATCTCCTGCGCTCGGTGGAGACGGTGATTGCAGCGAACATCGTGCAGGGGAACACGCTGACGCACAAGGATGCGGCAGGCGAGCTCATCGAGTTCAGCGAGTGGCGGCAGAATCCGAAGCACCGCCACAAAGTTCTTCGCGTGCCGTTCACGTACGATTCGATGTTCCACGATGAGGAGATGGTCGTCGAGGGCGATCTCTTCGCAGCGGCGGAGCCGGAGGAACCAGCGCCGCGTTACAAGGAAGTAGATCTGATGCAGGTCTGGAGAAAGGAGCTCTGCTAAATTCAATGGGAAAATTCAAATTTGATGTCGCTATCGGGAATCCACCATATCAGGAAGAGACAACGGAAGAAGAAGCTGTACAAAATAAGCAGAAACCCGTCAAAAATATTTTTCAGTTCTTCCAAGAGGGAGCAGATGATGTGTCTAATACCACGGTACTTATATACCCGGGGGGGAGATGGATACATCAATTTGGGAAGGGACTGAAGAAGTTCGGGCTCGATCAAATCAACGACAAGCATCTTGCCGACTTGTACTTTTATCCCGATGCCAGCGAAGTCTTTCCTACGGTTCAGATGGCTGATGGAATTTCTATCGTTATCAAGGACAAGGCCAAGAACACGAAGGGCTTCCGCTATCATTATATGTCGAAGGGCACTGAGAAGATGGTCGAAGTGCCGAATCCAGGCGATGAGCTCTTTCTTCTCAATCCAATCGACCAAGTTGTCTGCGGGAAGATTGATTGCGTTGTCAAACGGTTGCCGCTCGCATATCTTCACGATGCTATCCTGCCTCGCACGTTGTTCCATATCGAAAGCAACTTCGTTGAAGAAAATCCCGACAAGGTGAAGCCGTGCTCGAAGAAAACGCCTGTTCCTGATGGCATGATTCGGCTCTTGACGAACGACCAAGCGGGCAAGAAGGGACGTGCGAAATGGTTCTTGGCGAACAATGATGTCATTGACTCGAATCGCGAATACATTCGTCAATGGCAAGTTGCTGTCTCCAGCGCGAACGCAGGCGGGCAGAAGCGTGATAACCAGATGGAAATCATCGACGACCATTCTGCGTTCGGGCGTTCGCGTGTTGCGTTGAAGTCATTCCGGACGAAAGCCGAAGCGCAGAACTTCTTCAAATACGCAAAATCCTATCTCATTCGTTATACGTTCTTGATGACGGATGAATCGTTGACGTCGCTTGGCAAACGTGTGCCGGACATTGGCGATTATACTGCGAACAACAAATTCATCAACTTTTCGCAAGACATTGATGCGCAACTTTACAAAATGTTCGAGCTCTCGCAAGAAGACATTGACTATATCGAGCAACGTGTGAAATCACAACGCCACGGAGAGGAGGACTAAGGCATGGACAACATGAAAATTCAGCCGTTCTCCAAAATCGTCCCGATGATCTACGCCTACACGACGCCGGGCGTCCCCGCGCATGACGGCTGGACGAAGATCGGTTATACAGCGAAGCAGAGCGTGAAAGATCGCATCTGGCAGCAGACGCATACCGTGGACGTCGAGCCGCATCTCGAATGGTCTTCCGAAGCGCGATACACGGACGGGTCCGGCGCGTATTTCACCGATTACGAGTTCCACGATTATCTGACCGTCGCGAAGCATGTCGAGCGGCGGCCGCAGACGGAGTGGTTTCATATCGACGGCAAGACGTCGAAGAACTATTTTTACCACTTCCGCGACCGCGACGCGAGCGACGTGCAGGACAGCGCGGCGCACACCCCGTATGTGCTGCGCGCCGAGCAGCAGCGCGCCGTGGAGCAGACGGCGGCCTATTACGCAGCGCACAAGGACGACTACACCGACGACGCGCGTTCCTTCCTCTGGAATGCGAAGCCGCGTTTCGGCAAGACGCTGACGACGTACGACTTCGCGCGGCGCATCGACGCGGCGCGCGTGCTCATCGTCACGAACCGTCCGAGCATCGCGAACTCGTGGTATCAGGACTTCGCGCAGTTCATCCGCTGGCAGACGGGCTACCTCTTCGTCAGCGAGACGGACGCGCTCGCCGACCAGCCCGTCCTTTCCTATGCGGCCTACCAAGACCATATCGACAAACTCGCAGACGACGAGATCGACCGCGCCGGCCTCATCGCGTTCGAGAGTTTGCAGGGGCTCAAGGGCTCGATTTATTTTGGCGGCAACTACAAGAAGCTCAAATGGATCGCCGAGACCGACTGGGATCTCCTCGTCATCGACGAGGCGCACGAGGGCGTCGATACGTACAAGACGGACAAGGCGTTTGACAATATCAAGCGCAAGTTCACGCTGCACCTCTCCGGCACGCCGTTCAAGGCCATTGCGAGCAGCAAGTTCCGCCCCGAGCAGATTTTCAACTGGTCGTACGAGGACGAGCAGGAGGCGAAAGCGACCTGGAAGGCTACGCAGGGCACGAACCCCTACGAAAAGCTGCCGCGCCTCAATATGTTCACGTACCAGCTTTCGAACATGATCCGAGACACGCTCGCGAAGGGGCTCGACCTGTCGGAGGACGAGCACGCGGAGTATGCGTTCGACCTCAATGAATTTTTCCGCGTCGACAAAGGGCGCTTCGTCTATGAGAAGGATGTCGAAAAATTCCTCGATACGCTGACGACGAACGAAAAATTCCCGTTCAGCACGCCGGAGCTGCGAAACGAGCTACGCCATACGTTCTGGCTTTTTAACCGCGTGGACAGCGTGAAAGCGATGGCGAAGCTGCTGAAACGGCATCCCGTATTCGAGCAGTACGAGGTCGTGATCGCGGCGGGCGACGGACGGCTCGATGAATCGGATGACACGGAAAACAAGAAGAGCTATGACAAGGTGCTCGATGCCATCGCGCACCACGACCGCACGATCACGCTGTCCGTTGGGCAGCTCACGACGGGCGTCACGGTGAAGCCGTGGACGGCGGTCTTCATCCTGTCGAACATGAAGAGCCCCGCCGAGTACATGCAGGCCGCGTTCCGCGCGCAGAACCCTTACGAATACGAGGAGGACGGCAAGCTCTATCAGAAGGAGAACGCCTACGTCTTCGACTTCGCGCCGGAGCGGACGCTGATGATTTTCGACGACTTCGCAAACAATCTGAATGCGACGACGGCAAACGGCGGCGGGACGAAGGAGGAGCATGAGGAGCATATCAAGCGGCTGCTGAATTTCTTCCCTGTCATCGCTGAGGACGACGAGGGCAAGATGGTCGAGCTCGATGCGGCGAAGGTGCTGACGATCCCGCGCACGATCAAGGCGAAAGAGGTCATCCGGCGCGGCTTCATGAGCAATTTCTTGTTCCAGAACATCGGCAACATCTTCTCCGCGCCGGCCGCCGTGCGCGACGTGCTCGAAAAGCTCACGCCCGCCGAGGAGCAAGCCGACAAGAAGAACGACCTCACGATGAACGACGCGGAAGATGTCTCCGTCGACGAAAACGGCGACGTGGACGTGCCGAACGAACTCGTCATCCAGAAATCCGAGGGATTTTTCGGCAAGAAGATCTACGATGATGTCGCGCAAGAGACGCAAGGTCTCATCGACGCGGCAGCGAAGGAAGATGCCTTTGATTCTCCTCAGACGATGAAGGTCGCCGAGGCCGTCGCCGATACGCTCGTGACGAACCTCCAGCCGACGATCGACACGGACATCAAGGAAGCGTACGGCCTCACGAAAGGCAAGGCGCAGCAGATCAGCACGCGCGTCGAGAAGGACATCAAGACAGCGTTCCAGCACCTCGCGGAAGACCACGAGCAGGCGAAAAAAATCATCCTTGCCGAGCACGAGGAGCAGGTGCAGCAGGCGACGAGCGAGGCGGAAGTCCAGAAGCTCAACGAGGACGTGCAGGCGAAGATCCAGCAGGCGACCGAGGCGTTCCAAAAGGATTTGCAGGAGACGGCGACGAAGAAGTTCGAGGAAGCGCAGCAGACCGTCGTCGAGGAATTGGAGCGCCAGCAGGAAGCGAAGAAAAAGAAGGGCGTCGAAGACGACATCCGCGCGCATCTGCGCGGCTTCTCCCGCACGATCCCGAGCTTCATCATGGCATATAGCGAGATGGCGCACGGCGGCGGCAAAGACCTGCGGCTCGCGAATTTCGACGACTACACGCCGGATGACGTCTTCGCCGAGGTCACGGGCATCACGGAGCCGGAGTTCCGTTTCCTGCGCGACGGTGGCGACTACGACGATCCCGAGACCGGCGAGCGGAAGCATTTCGACGGCCACCTCTTCAACGAGGTCGTGTTCGACGAATCCATCCAAGAATTTTTGCGGCTGAAGGAACGCCTCGCCGACTACTTCGACGAATCTCAGGACGAAGACATCTTCGACTACATCCCGCCGCAGAAGACGAACCAGATTTTCACGCCGAAGAACGTCGTCACGCAGATGGTCGACGCGCTTGAAGCCGAGAACCCCGGCATCTTTGATGATCCCGAGAAGACCTTCGTTGATTTCTACATGAAGTCCGGCCTCTACATCACGGAAATCGTCAAGCGCCTCTACAAGAGCGACGGCCTCAAAGCCGCCTATCCCGATGACGCCGCGCGTCTCCGCCACATCCTCGAGCACCAAGTCTACGGCTTCGCTCCGAGCCACATCATCTACAGCATCGCCATCGCCTACATCTTCGGATTCGACAAGGCTGCGCAAAACATCTCGCAGCGGAATTTTGTCGATCTCGATGTCATGGAGTACGTGAAGCATGGCAAGCTCGACGAGGTTGTGCAGGAACAGTTCGGTGACAATCAAATATAAGATTCTTCATAGCAAACGCGGCAACCTGTCAGAAATTTTGGCGGGCTGCCGCATTTTTGATGCACGGGAGAGGCTTTTTTTGCGTGAGCTTTCAAAAGAAGCAGGAAAATCGTCCTCGTTCATCGTATTTAATATAAAAGGGGAACGAGGCACTGCTCGCGCGTCTCGAGCGCGCGCAGGATCAGCTGGCACTCGCGCGGCCGACCGTCATCTCCGACATCCTGCACCAGCGCGAGGAAGAGGGCGAGCGGCCGCCACTCTTGCTTGACCGCGAGGAACGCGTCTATCTGCGCACGCATGGAAAACTGAGCGTGCTCGTCGTTGCAAATGAGCGGCCGTATGCCTATCTCGATGAAAACGGCGAGCTTGCAGGCGCTTCTATTCGTATCCGCAGTATGTCGTGCTCGCCATCTTTGCCATCGCGTTCGTCTCCATCTTCGCGTTCTGGCGGTATCGCGCCATGCGGCGCGAGAACGAGGCGCACATGCAGATCCTCTGCCTCACGCATCCCGTGACGCGCGACGAGCTCAGCGTCCGCCTCGCTGGCCTCCTGCGCGCCAATGAATATCTCGAAGTCGGCAGCATGCTCGTGCGCGTGCCGCTCAAGGCAGGCATCTGCTACCTCGGCGAGCCGCCAAAAGACATCCGCGCGGCCATCAATGACGCCGACATCGCCGCACATGGCGAAGAGACCGTGCAGTTCTTTTCCGGGAGCCTCCAGCAGGAGACCGTGCTCACGACGCGTATGGAAAGCCTCCAGCGGCAGGCGCTCGAACGGCAGGAATTCCAGGTCTGGTATCAGCCGAAATACGATCTCCGGACGCGGCGCTGCATCGGTGCCGAGGCACTCGTGCGCTGGCAGAGCGCCGAGCTCGGCTTTCTGCCGCCTGGCAAGTTCATCGCGCTCTTCGAGAGCAACGGCTTCATCTCCGACCTCGATTTCTACAATCTCGAGCAGGTCATGATGTTCCAGCGCGAAGCGGCGGAAAATGGCTTGCCCGTCGTGCCGATTTCCGTGAACCAGAGCCGCGTCCACATGCGCGAGCAGGGCTATCTCGCGCGCATGCAGGGGCTCATCGACCGCTACACGACGCAGGGCATCGAACTCGAGCTCACGGAGACCGCATTTGACTTCGCCGATCACGCCCTCCGCGAGCATTCGGTCGCCGTCGTCGCCGCGCTCCATGCCATGGGCTTTGCCATCGACATGGACGATTTCGGCAGCGGCTACAGCGACCTCTCGCTGCTGAACCAGCTGCCGCTCGACGTCATGAAGATCGACCGGTCGCTCCTGCTCGCATCCGAAGGCTCGGAGCGCATGTGCATCGTGCTGCAGCAGATGATTGATCTCGGCCACGCGCTCGGCATGAAGGTCATCTGCGAAGGCATCGAGACGGAGGCGCAGGAAAACCTCCTGCGCCGCTGCGGCTGCGAGTACGGGCAGGGCTACCTCTACGGCAAGCCCATGCCGCGCGCCGAGTTTGAAACATTCCTCCGGCAGCATGCATAAAGACTTTTAAGAGTCAGCCCCCCTCATTGAGGGGGGAGGGCCACGAAGTGGCAGGGGGAGTAGTAGGATGCGATAGCCAAACAAATTTTTATGTCGTATCTAAAGTCTTGTCACGCCATCAGAGAAGAAGGGGTCGTCATGAACGTTTGGAAAAAATGCTGGCTATTGCCTGTGTTGCTTGCATTTGCCATTATGGCGCAGATGATGGCTTCCGCCCCGTCTGCCTACGCCCGTTCCATGCTGCGCGTCGGCGTCCATACGCTCGGCGATACCGGCATGGCGAAAGAAGCGACGGAGCGCGTGCAGGATGGCTCTGGCAATTTCTACAGCCGCGAGACGGACTACATGCAGGCCATCGCGAACTATGCGGGCATGGAAATCACGTTCGTGCCGGATACGTGGGAAGGCTGCCGCACGCGTCTCATGGCGGGCACGATCGACGTCGTGCTCGGCGTCATGCCGGGCGGGCCGGACATGCAGGGCCTCGTCTTCTCGCGCCTGCCTGTCGGCTGGCAGCGGACGCCGGAAGGCACGCCGCCTTTGCCGCAGGCGCCGGACTACCATGCGCACCCGCTCTACTTCGCTGTGCGGCCGGGCAATGAAGCTTTGCTGCACAAGCTCGACGTCGCGGCCGACCGCCTGACGGAGAACCGCCCCGGCTTCCTGACGACGCTCGAGCAGGTCTATGCCGAGCACGGCCGCCGCTTCGGCCTGCGGCTGACGCCTGAGGAACAGAGTTATCTGAAACTTCATCCCGTCATCCCCATCGTCGTCGTCGCGCGTGAGCATCCGTTTGCCTACGTCGATGATGACGGCACATTCCAGGGGACGCTGCGCGTCTTCGTCGACCGCATCGAGCAGGATCTCGGCGTCAAAGTGAGCATTATTCCCGTGCCTGATTTCGATGCGGCTGATAAAGAGCTCCAGAGCGGCCGCGCGCAGGTGCTCCTCGACATCGGCTGGGATCTCGGCTGGGCGGAAGACCGCGGCCTCTGGCTCACGGCGCCGTTCTACGTCAGCAACTATACGGCCGTCACGCGCCGCAAAGGCGCAGGCGAGCATCCCATCGTCGCGTCCGTCGACAACCGCACGACGGACCGCGTGCTGCGCCGGCGCTACGACGATGACCAGATCCGCATCTATCCGACCGTCGTCGACTGCCTGAAAGCCGTGGAAAACGGCGAGGCCGACGTCACGTTCCTGCGGCAGGAAGCTGCGCAGTACAATATCTATCAGGGCGATTTCCCCGACCTCGTGACGGACGGCACGGTCGCGTTCTCGCTCGAGATGGCTTCAGGTGTCCGCGAGGATGTGCCGATGGAGCTCCTGACCGTGCTCGACAAGGAAATCGCCTATCTCGGCCCGGAAACCATCACGAACGTCGCCGCGCGCCATGACAAGCGCATGGAGAACGAGCGCTCGCTGCGCTCCGTCTTCTATGCTTACCCGCAATACTTCATGATCGGCGCCGTCGTCACGCTGATCCTCATCTTCCTGTTCGTCACGCACTACATCCTCTCGCGTCGTGCGCACATCAGCGAAATGCAGGCACTGCTCGACGAGGATCGCGCGACGAACCAGCCGAACCGCAGCTGGTTCCTGCGCGAGGCCGATGCGCTCGTCGCCGCGCTGCCGGAGGAAGCGCCGAAACTCTCCGTCGTCGTCATCGGCGTCCAGCGCACGGACATCTTCATCAGCACGTATGGGCGCGATACGCTCATCTCGTTCCTGCAGCACCTCGCCGATGTCCTCGCCAAAGCCGATTGGGTGCGCCGCGTCGCAACGCATGGCAGCGTCGGCGAAGTCGTCTTCCTCGCGAAGACGGAAGACCTCGCCGCGCTGAAATCGCAGCTGCATGTCACGTTCAAGCGCTATGAGTTCGCGACGGTCGGCGGCATGCTTGTGCACGTGCCGCTGACGGCTGGCATTTCGCCCATCGCTGGCAAAATGCCGGACGGCATGCAGATGCTCAAAGCCTCTGAGGCGATGGCGCGCGCTGATTTCGCCATGCACGAGGCGAAGGACGTCCTCGTCTACGACGACAAGATGCTCGCCGAAGCGCATTTGACGAGCCGTATGGAGAGCCTGCAGGAAGTCGCGCTCGGGCGCGAGGAATTTGAAATCTGGTACCAGCCGAAATACGACCTCATCACGAAGCGCTGTATCGGCGCCGAAGCGCTCGTGCGCTGGCGCAGCGAAGAACTCGGCTTTTTGCCGCCGGGCAAGTTCATCGCGCTCTTCGAGAGCAACGGCTTCATCTCAAACCTCGATTTCTATAACCTCGAGCACGTCATGCAGTTCCAGCGCGACTGCCGCGCGAAGGGCCTGCCCGTCGTGCCGATCTCCGTCAACCAGAGCCGCATCCACATGCAGGAGCAGGGATACCTGCGCAAGATGAGCGCGCTCGTCGGGAAATATACGACGGACGGCATCGAGCTCGAGCTCACGGAGACGGCGTTCGCCTTCACAGGTGCCGAGCAGCGCGAGCATTCCATCGCCGTCGTCGCCGCCCTGCATGGCCTCGGCTTCAAGATCGACATGGACGACTTCGGCAGCGGCTACAGCGACCTTTCGCTGCTGAACTACCTGCCGCTCGACGTCATGAAGATTGACCGCTCGCTGCTGCTGGCCTCCGAAGGCTCCGAGCGCATGCGCGCCGTTCTGAAGAAAATGGTCGAGCTCGGCCACATGCTCGGCATGGAAGTCATCTGCGAAGGCATCGAGACCGAAGCCCAGGAAGACCTCCTGATGGACTGCGGCTGCGAATACGGCCAGGGCTACCTCTACGGCCGCCCGATGCCGCGGCAGGAGTTCGAAGAATTCCTTCAGGCGCACGCGTGAGGAAATAGAATAGGCAATTACGCATTTTTTTGGTATAATAGGGTTGGTCTTGACTATGGAAAGGATGAAATCATGGTTTCCAATCGACTGGCCCCACTCACCGAGAGCGGCATTCTCGCCGCTCTTTCTGTTGTCTTGGGCCTGATGGCGGTGTATCTGCCCGTGGTCGGCGTCATCGCCGTGATGATCTGGGCGCTGCCGCTTGTCGTGCTGACGGTGCGGCATGGGCTGCGCTATGGCGTGGCGGCGGCTGTCGCCGCGACGGCGGTGCTCTCGCTCTTTGCGGGGCCGCCGATGGCCGTGCGTCTGTTCCTCGCATTCGCGCCGACGGGGCTTGCGCTCGGCTGGGCGATCCGCGCGGAGCTTTCGGGTACGCGCATCTTCTTCTCAGGGCTTGCAGCCTCGATTGCAGGGAAGCTTCTCGGCTTTGCGCTGATCTTCTTCCTCATGGGCATCGATCCGTGGCAGACGCAGCTTGACGGCATGCGCGAGGCGTTTTCGGCGACGACGCAGATGTATGAAGACATCGGCGCCAATTCGGCGGACATTCAGCAGTCGACGCAGCAGCTCGATCAGGCCATCACGATGCTCGCGGAGCTCGCACCGCTCGTCCTGCTGCTCATGGGGCTTTTTGATACCGTCGTGCTCTATTTCCTCGGCGGGCGCGTGCTGAAAAGACTCGGCCAAAGAGTGCCGTCGGCGCTGCCGCCGTTTGGAGAGTGGCGTCTCCCCGTGGGATTCCTCTATCTCTTTGGCTTTTCGCTCGTCGCTCTCTACTGGGGCGGCGGCCACGATATGCCGGTTCTGCGGCAGGCGGGGCTCAATGCGAACATGATTGCGCTCTTTGCCGGCCTCGTGCAGGGGCTGTCACTCCTGCATGTTCTTCTTTCGCATTTCCATGTGCGCGGCGTCGTGCGCGCATGCATCTATATCTTTGTCTGCCTGAACGGGCTCCTGCTGCAGATCGTGGCATTCACGGGGCTCATCGACATGTTCTTTGACTACCGTTCGCGCTTTGCGGGGCGGTTTGGCAGGAGGTGACACGATGCCCAGGAATCTGTCGGCATGGATCGACCTGACGCTCCAGCTCTTCGTGATGCTGCTGCTCATCATCGTGCTGTGGTCGTACAATCCGTTCCTCGCGGCGACATCGTTCGTGCTCTGGCTCTGCCTCGCAGGCTTTGCGCACGAGCGCTGCCGTGACCGCTCCGTGCGCTTCGAGCGCTATTGCAAGAGCGTCATCGCGAATGTCAACGAGCTCATGAATTATGCGATGGACCGCCTGCCGCAGGCCATCTTCGTCGTGGACGCCGAGGGTCGCATCCAGTGGGCGAGCAGTCAGGCGGACACGTTCCTCGGCGAGACGCCCGAGCATGATACGGACATCAAGGACTATTGGCCGAATGTCATCCTTGAGCCGATCTGGGGCACGGACGGCGAGTATGTGTTCGCTCACGAGGATCACTATTATCAGGTGAAATACCGTCCCGTGAAGCTCGCCGTGCACCAGCCGGAATACATGGTGCTCTTCGTCGAGGATGTCACGCATGTCGAGGAACTGCGGAGCGAGTACAATGCGAGCCGCACGGTGATCTGCTGCATCCAGATCGACAATTATGACGAGGTCATGCAGGGCCAGACGGAGGCGGAGCGCGCGGGCCTTTTGCTCGCGGTCAACCAGGCGCTCGGCACATGGCTCAAGAACCTCGGCGGCTTCTTGAAACGCGTGAATGAAGACCTTTACGTCGCGGTGCTCGAGCGCAAGGAACTCGATCGCGCGATGGCGGAGAAGTTCGACGTGCTCGACAAGGTGCGCCAGATCCAGAGCACGAACCGCCTGCCTGTGACGCTCTCGATGGGCGTGGCCGTCGCCGAGGGCCAGACGATGGCCGAGCTCGGGCGGCAGGCGCAGGCGGGGCTCGACCTCGCGCTCGGCCGCGGCGGCGACCAGGTAGCCGTCTCGATCGGCGGCAAGACGCAGTTCTTCGGCGGCCGCGCAAAGGCGGTCGAAAAGCATACGCGCGTCAAGGCGCGCGTCGTCGCGCATGCCATCGAGGAAATCATGGAGTCGTCGGATGCCGTCTACATCATGGGGCATCACAATGAGGACTATGACAGCTTCGGCGCGGCCGTCGGCGTCGCCGAGATGGCGAAATCGCTCGACAAGCCCGTGCACATCGTGCTCTCGGACATGAACGAGGGCATCGGCAAGATCGAGGAATACATGCGCAGCAAGGAAGAGTACGACGGCCTGCTCGTCCATGCGTCGGACGTTTCGACGCTCGATGCGCTGTCACCGGTGCTGTTCGTCGTCGATACGCACATCCCGCATCTCGTCGCCGATCCGACACTTCTCGAGCGCGTGAACCAGGTCGTTGTCATCGACCATCACAGGAGGAGCGAGCAGTTCATCAAAAATCCGCTGCTCGTTTACATCGAGCCGGCGTCGAGCTCGACGAGCGAGCTCGTGACGGAGCTCCTGATGTATTTCAGCGACGACATGCGCGTCTCGCGCCTTGCGGCGACGGCACTCTATTCGGGCATCGTCGTCGATACGAAGAACTTTGCCGTGCAGACGGGCGTGCGCACGTTCGATGCAGCGGCGTATCTCAGGCGGTCGGGCGCCGATCCCGTCGTTGTCCGGCACTTGTTCCGTTCGGACTACGATACGACCGTCGCGCTCGCGCGCGCCGAGGCGCATGCGCAGTTCTTTGCAGGCGGCCTGATTGCGACGGCCATCCCGTCAAACGTCCCGAACATCCAGGTCATCGCGGCGCAGACGGCAGATTCTCTGTTGCGCATTGAGAAAGCGCGCATGAGCATCGTCGTCTTCGCGCTCAAAGAGGGCACGGTCGGCATTTCGGCACGCTCGACAGGCGAGCTCAATGTCCAGGTCATCATGGAGCATTTCGGCGGCGGCGGCCACCAGAATGTCGCCGGTGCGCAGGTCAAGGGCCGCACGGTCGAATCGGTGTTCGCCGAAGCCATTGAAGAAGCAAAAGCATATATAGAGGAGTATGATCAAGATGAAAGTGATTCTGCAGCAGGACGTTAAGAAACTCGGTGTCAAGGGCGATATCGTCGAAGTCTCGGAAGGCTACGGCCGCAACTTCCTCCTCCCGCGCAAGGCGGCCATCCTCGCGACGGCGGAGAACCTCAACGTTGCCGAGGCAAAAAAGGGCGCGAAAGCGCGCAAGGATGCCATGGCGGCCGACGAGGCGAAGCTCATGGCCAAGCAGCTCGAGAAAGTCGAAGTCACGATTCCCGTCAAGATCGGCGAGGGTGGCAAGCTCTTCGGCTCCGTGACGGGCAAGGATGTCGTACAGGCACTCAAAGCCCAGAACATCGACATCGACAAGAAGAAGATCAGCATCAAGGGCGATGTGACGGGCCAGGGTGTCTACGAGGCCGTCATCAAGGTCCACCCGACCATCACGAGCACGATCAAAGTCAACGTAGTAGCGAAATAACACCCCGCGTACGGAAGCCCCCCCTCTAGAGGGGGCCTGAATGACAAAGAACCAAAGGAACAATTCATGGGATTATTAGACAATATCTTGAGCATTCTCCATCAGGAGAAGACTACATCGACCACCAGAGGCGAGGGGCATCCCTCGTCTTTTGCGGCCTCTCAGCAAAAGAACACGGCGCCGCAGCCGCCGGAAAGCGATGATGACGCTCCGACGGAGGAAGAACTCATCGCGCAGGAGCTCGACCGCGAGATCCAGGCGTTTTACGCCGTGCTCGTTGATACGATGGGCTCGGACAAGCTGGTATTGCAGGCGGGCAAGCTCGACGCGCTTGCGCTCATGCGCTCACAGAGCCGCGGTGACCGCGTGCTCGCACTCGAGCGCATCGTGCTCGGCAATCCGACGCTCGGCCCCGCGCCGACGGACGAAGAAATCCCCGAGACGCTTTCCGAGCTTTCGGAGCATGTCGCCGACATGATGGCGCGCAAGAACGTCGAGGACTCCATCGAGAAGAAGGTCAATGACAAGCTCGAGCAGGAGCATCAGGACTACGTCAAGGACATCCGCATGCAGGTGCTCAAAGAGGAAAAAGGCCCGACGGAGTCGCCGCAGGATGCCGAGAAGCGCGAGAAGCTCGAAAAGATGGACAAGATTCATCTGACGCAGTCCGTCATGGAGCTCCTGCGTCCGCAGGACTTCAGCGAGATCGTCGGGCAGGAGCGCGCCGTGAAATCGCTCATGGCGAAGCTCGCGAGCCCGTATCCGCAGCACCTGCTGCTCTACGGCCCGCCAGGCGTCGGCAAGACGACGGCCGCACGCCTCGTGCTCGAAGCCGCGAAGAAGAAGCCGCTGTCCCCGTTCGGCGAGGAAGCACCATTCATCGAGACGGATGGCACGACGCTGCGCTGGGATCCGCGCGACATCACGAATCCGCTTCTGGGCTCCGTGCACGACCCGATTTATCAGGGCGCGCAGAAGACGCTCGCTGACAACGGCGTCCCCGAGCCGAAGCCCGGCCTCGTGACGGACGCGCATGGCGGCATCCTCTTCATCGACGAAATCGGCGAGATGGACGAGATGCTGCAGAACAAGCTGCTCAAAGTCCTCGAGGACAAGCGCGCTTATTTCGATTCGGCCTACTACGATCCGACCGATTCCAAAGTGCCGCCATACATCAAGAAGCTCTTTGAGGAAGGCGCACCGGCCGACTTCGTGCTGATCGGCGCGACGACGCGCGATGCGGGCCACATCAACCCGGCTCTGCGCTCGCGCTGCGCCGAAATCTACTTCGAGCCGCTGACGCCTGCGCATATCGTCAAGATCCTGCACAATGCGGCCGCGAAGCTCCATGTGCAGCTCGCGGATGGCGTGGCTGACCTCATTTCCGAATACACGATTGAGGGCCGCAAGGCCATCAACATCCTCGCCGACGCCTACTCGCTCGCGCTTGAGCGCAGCGGGCAGGACAAGGCCGTCGCCAAAGCGATCGGCGCGGCGGAAGCGGCTGGCAAGTCGCGCCAGGAAGCAGCGGCCGAGGCGTTTGCCTCCGCTTCGCTGACGGTTGAGAAAGAGGACATCTACGAGGTCGCGCAGGTCAGCCGCCTCTACCAGTTCGTCACGAAGAAGGCGAAGCCGACGGCGGAGCAGGGCCATATCTTCGGCCTCGGCGTCGCGGGATTCCTCGGTTCCGTCATTGAGATCGAGGCCGTTGCGTTCCCCGCGCACACGCGCGGCAAGGGCACGGTGCGCTTCAACGAGACAGCGGGCTCCATGGCGAAAGACTCCGTCTTCAACGCGGCATCCGTGCTGCGCAAAGTCACGGGCAAGGACATCTACGACTACGACGTCCATATCAACGTCATCGGCGGCGGCAACATCGACGGCCCGAGCGCGGGCACGGCGATTCTCTCGGCCATCGTCTCGGCCGTCACGGGCCGCAAGATCCGCCAGGACGTCGCCGTCACGGGCGAAATCTCGCTCGCGGGCCGCGTACGCCCCGTCGGCGGCGTCTTCGAGAAAGCCTATGGGGCCAAGCAGGCGGGCATCCGCCTCATGGTCATCCCGGAGGAAAACAAGAAGGACATCCCGGACGGCCTGCTCGGCCTCGACATCCGCCCCGTCAAGACGGCGGAGGAGGCGTTCGAGTACATCTTCGCGCCCGCGAGCCCCGATGACACGCCCGTCGAGATCCCGCCAGAACCAGAAAAAGACCAACGTCCCTCAAAATAGGAGACCTCTCAAACATTAGCCTCCCTCTCAGAGACGCAAACGTCTCCAGTGGAGACGTTGCGGGGACCGCGAAGCGGTGGTGGGAGTGTCGAAGGTAGGACGTGAATCTATAATCGATTGTGCAGTCGAAGGAGATAACCCACCATGCCTATTTCTCAGCGCGTTCCGCCGCAGAGCATCGATGCCGAAATGTCGGTGCTCGGCGCCATGCTCATCAAGAAAGAAGCCATCACGCAGGCGCAGGAGCTCCTGAAAGCCGATGATTTCTACCGCGAGGCCCACCGCCTCGTCTATGACGCCATGCTCGAGCTCGCGGGAAATGGCGAGCCCGTCGACCTCGTCACGCTGACCGAGGCGCTCCGTAAAAAAGAGATTCTCGAGAAAATCGGCGGCATCTCCTTCCTCACGCAGCTTGCGAACTATACGCCGACGGCCGCAAACATCGTCTACCATGCGAAGATCGTCAAGGAGAAATCCGAACTGCGCCATCTCATCGACGCCGCGACGGAAATCGCCAGCGCTGCCTACGAGGCGACAGACGAAGTCACGGACATCATGGACGACGCGGAGAAGAAGATTCTCGCCATCGCGGGCAGCCAGTCGACGGGCGGCTTCGAGCCCATCAAGGACATCGTCATCAACGCCATCGACCACGTCGAGTCCATTTACGAAAGCAAGGGCGGCCTCACGGGCATCGGCACGGGCTTCAAAGACCTCGATGCCATGACGAGCGGCCTGCAGAAATCCGACCTCGTCCTCGTCGCCGCGCGCCCGTCGATGGGCAAGACGGCCTTTACGCTGAACATCGCCACGTACGCCGCCATGCACGGCTCGACCGTCGCCTTCTTCTCGCTCGAAATGAGCAAGGAGCAGCTCGTGCAGCGCATGCTCTGCTCCGAAGGCGGCATCGACTCGCAGCGCCTGCGCACGGGCAAGCTCGACGAC
>OMZR01000045.1 GCA_900315575.1 uncultured Veillonellaceae bacterium | reverse complement strand
TTCGTCTCGATGTCCTCGTCGCTGAGGTTGCCGTCTTTCTCCAAATAAATGTACTTCAAAGTCGCGCCCTTGGCCTTTGCGACATGCTGCCACGGCACGAGGTTGCTGTGGTGCTCGGCAATCGTGATGACGATTTCGTCTCCCTTGCCGACATTCGTGAGGCCGTAGCTGTAAGCGACGAGGTTCAGCGCCTCGGTCGCGTTCTTCGTGAAGATGATTTCTTCGGGACGCTTGGCGTTGATGAACTGCGCCGTGACCTTGCGCGCGTTCTCGTAGATTTCCGTTGCTTCGACGGAAAGCGCATAGGCGCCGCGATGCGGGTTCGCATTACAGCCGCCGTAGTAGCCGCAGATGGCTCGGATGACCTGCTCCGGCTTCTGCGTTGTCGCGCCGTTGTCGAGATAGGCGATGGGCTTGCCGTTCATCTGCGTATGGAGGAGCGGGAAGTCTTTGAGAAATTCCTGTGGATCAGCCATTTGCGAGCCTCCCTTTGAGATACTGGTCGATTTCGTCCCGGAGCTTCTCGTCGGGGATACGGTCGATGACGGGGCGCAGCGATGCTTCGACGACGAGGCTCTTCGCCTCTTCCATGTCGAGGCCGCGGCTCATGAGGTAGAAGAGCTTCGCCTCGTCCATGCGGCCGACGGAAACGGCATGATGGCCGTCGACGTCGTCCTCGTGCGAGAGCATGATTGGCACGCTGCGGTTCCGCACGCCTTCATCGAGCAACATGACTTCTTCGTTTTCGTGGCCGACCGAGCCCTTCGTCCCTTCGAGGAAGTCGAGCGTGCCGCGAAAATTCTTCGTGGCCTTGCCCATGAGCGTGCCGCGCACCTGCATGTTCGCGTCGGTCTTCCTGCCGCCCTGGCGGATGATGTAGTTGAGATCGAGCAGGCGGTCTTCGTCACCGAAATAGAGCGCCCAGACATCGGCCGTCGAGCGGTCGCCTGCGAGATTCACCGTGAGTTCCGTCGCCGTCGTCTTGCCACCGACCTCGGCGCCCGTATAGGAGAAAGCGCCGTCTTCATCAACCTGCACCTTGACGCGGTTCGTATACGGCGCGTCCGAAGGTGCGAGCTCAGCGAGCACGAGATGGAGCTTCGCGCCCTTGCCGACGTGGACGACGGTCTCATGCGCGCCGCCCTCGCGGTGTTCGAGGACGACTTCGTCCGACTGGCCCGGCTCGACGACGATCTGCTGGCGCGGGAGCTCGCCCGCCGCCTCGATGCCTGCTGGCTGCTTGATTTCATTGACGCCGAGCCAACGCCAGGTGCGCATGGGGATGTTCGAATAGATTTCACTTGTTTCCATAAAGATCTCCTTTCCCCATCAGCCCATTGTGCCTTCGAGCTCGATGTTGACAAGATTGTTCATCTCGACCGCATACTCGAGCGGCAGTTCTTTTGCAATCGGCTCGACGAAGCCGCGCACGATCATGGCGCGCGCCTCGTCCTCGTCGATGCCGCGGCACGTCAGGTAGAAGACGGCCTCATCGCTGATACGGCCGATCTTTGCCTCATGCCCGACGTCGGCGTCGTCGCCCTCGATGTCCATGACGGGGAGCGTGTCGCTGCGCGACTCGTTGTCGAGCATCAGCGACTCGCAGTTGACAGAGCACTTCGCGCGCTTCGCGTTCTCCGTGACCTTGACAGCGCTGCGGTACGTCGCCTTGCCGCCCGCTTTCGAAATCGTGCGCGTGTTGATGTTCGCGGACGTATCAGGCGCCGTCAGGATGACGCTCGCGCCCGTGTCGAGGTCCTGCCCCTTCGAGGCGAACGTGACGCCCGTGAACTCGCATTTCGCGCGCTCGCCATGCAGGATGCTGCACGGATAGAGGCACGAAACATGCGAGCCGAACGAGCCCGAGACCCACTCGATGATGCCGTCTTTTTCGACGAGGGCACGCTTCGTGTTGAGGTTCATCATGTTGCGCGACCAGTTCTCGATGGTCGAGTAGCGCAGGCGCGCGCCCTCTTTGACGTAGAGCTCGACGCAGCCCGCATGGAGGTTCGTGACGTTGTATTTTGGTGCCGAGCAGCCCTCGATGAAATGGAGGCTCGCACCCGGCTCGACGATGATCAGCGTGTGCTCGAACTGGCCGGCGCCTGCCGCATTGAGGCGGAAATAGCTCTGGAGCGGCATCTTGACCTGCACGCCCGCCGGCACGTAGACGAATGAGCCGCCCGACCAGACAGCGCCGTGCAGCGCCGCGAACTTATGGTCTTTCGGCGGCACGAGCTTCATGAAGTATTCTTTGACGATGTCCTCATGCTCGCGGATGGCCGTCTCCATGTCCGTGTAGATGACGCCCTGCTTGACCATGTCCTCCTGGATGGAGTGGTAAACGACTTCCGAGTCGTACTGCGCGCCGACGCCGCCGAGCGATTTCTGCTCGGCCTCAGGGATGCCGAGGCGGTCGAACGTGTCCTTAATGTCCTCCGGCACGTCTTTCCAGTTGCCCGTCATCTTCGCGTCCGGCTGGACGTACGTGATGATACGGTCCATGTCGAGATCTTCGAGGCTCGGACCCCAGGTCGGCAGGCTGAGCTTGTTGTATGTTTCGAGCGACTTCAGGCGGAACTCGAGCATCCACTCTGGGTCGTGCTTGCGCGCTGAAATGTCGCGGATGATTTCTTCCGTCAGGCCGCTTTCCGACTTGTAGACGCTGTTGTCAGCGTCCTTGATGTCGTAGAGCGTGCGCTCGATGTCTTCCACAAAGGTCTTTTTCTTTGCCATGAACGACTGCGCCTCACTTTCCGGCCTGCGCGCCGTCGAGAATGTGCGTGAAGCCCTTCGCGTTGATCGTGTCGATGAGCTCCGCGCCGCCCTCTTCAACAATCTCGCCATTCATAAGGACGTGGACTTTGTCGACTTTGAGCTTCTCGAGAATGCGCGTGTTGTGCGTGATGATCAGACAGCTGTTGTCGTCATTGTGGAACTTCGCAACGCCTTCCGAGACGATCTGCACGGCATCGACATCGAGGCCGGAGTCCGTCTCGTCGAGCAGCGCGAGTTTCGGTTCGAGCATGAGCAGCTGGAGGATTTCGTTGCGCTTCTTCTCGCCGCCCGAGAAGCCGACGTTCATGTAGCGGTCCGCATACTCCGGCGAAATCTTGAGCTCTTCCATCATCGCGCGGAGCTTCTTGCGGAACGGCAGGATCTTGACGCGCTCGCCCGTGATGGCCTGCTTTGCCGTGCGGATCATGTTCTCGACCGAGATTCCCGGGATTTCCTCCGGCGTCTGGAACGAGAGGAACAGGCCCTTGCGCGCGCGCTCGAACGTCTTCATCGCGAGCAGGTCCTCGCCTTCGAATTTCATCGTGCCGCTCGTGACCGTATATTTCGGATGGCCCATGATGACGTTCATGAGCGTCGACTTGCCGGAGCCGTTCGGGCCGAGGATGACATGCACCTCGCCCTTGCCGACCGTCAGCGAAAGACCTTTGAGGATTTCCTTGTCCTCGACACCTGCGTGCAGGTCCTGGATTTCGAGAAGATTTTCTGCCATAGAATCAAACTCTCCTTACTGTATCGCGAGGATTCGCAGGCTTTCGTGCCGCTCATGCGCGAATCCTTATAAAAATGCTCGGGATTAACGATTCCATTGTATGGTTTTTATGGCCGCTTGTCAATAGCAGGGATTTCCAAAGAAAACTCGAATAGAATAAGATGATAGAATCTTGAATGGAAAGGAGGAGACCCGCATCATGAAACGGCTCTTCCTCGCACTCATCGCCCTCCTCTGCCTGCTCGCTTTCCCGCTGCCACGCGCCGCAGCGGACGAGACCGCCGTTCCGACGTACCGCGTCGGCTACATCCGCGTGCCCGGCTTCCTCACGAAAGATGCGGACGGCCACTATCGCGGCTCGGGCTACGAATACCTCGAGCAGCTCGCCATCTACGCGGGCTGCCGCTTCGAGTATGTCGATCTCAGCCAGAGCAGCACGGAGGCCGCGCTCCTCGCGGGGAACGTTGACCTTCTGATCGGCAGCACGATCCAGCCTGGCGATCCGCGTTTCCTTTTCAGCGAACACAGCATCGGCCGCACGCCGCTCCAGCTCTCGCTTGCCAGAGGCGTCAGCCCCGAAACGCCGAGCCCGCTCCGCATCGGCTATTTCAGCGACGTCTACAGCCGTGACGCCATCGACCACCAGCTCGCGCGCTTCCTCCCGCCCGGACGCTATGCGCTTTTCCCCTACACAGACGCCCATGATATTGACCGGGACATCGAAAGCGGTGCCCTGCAGGGCATCGCGAACGACGGCCTCCACCCGCAGTCCGGCACGCAGCCCTATGGCAACCTGTACTTGTTCTCGCACTACATCCTCTATCGTCCGGGCGAAGACGCACTCAAAGACCGGCTCGACGATGCTGCCAACGACATGCTGACCGTCACGCCCTTCCTCCCCTACCTGCTCGCAAAACGGCAGGAGCAGAAAGGTGCGCCGCTCATCCTCACGCCAGACGAGCGCGCCTGGCTTGCCGCGCACCCGCATATCCGCGCTTTTGCCTCGCCCAGCCAACCGCCCTACGCCTATTTCGAAAACGGCGAGCACAAAGGCGTCACGCAGGACATCCTCCGCCGCATCGAGCACGACCTCGGCATCACGTTCGATATCACCCCGACCAGCACAAACGAAGAGCTCTTCCGCCGTCTCGACGATGGCGAGGCCGACGTCATGTGCGACTTCTTCTTTGACTACAACTGGGCGCACGAGCACCACATGATGATCACGAATCCTTACCTCGTCGTGACCTACGTGCTCGTCCATCGCCGCAACGAGGACATCCCCTCATCCCCCGTCATCGCTGCGCCGCGCAGCCGCAACTTCACGCGCCAGTACATCGAGCGCAACTATCCAGAAAAAGACATCCGCTACTGCGACACGGACGAAGACTGCCTGCGCGCCGTCAGCGAAGGCCAGGCCGACATCGCCGCCGTCAAGAGCATCATCGCGCAGGCGCTCATCTATCGGAACAGCTTCTTCCGCCTCGAAGCCGACAACACCGTCGTCTACACGCAGGGCACGAGCATCGCCGTCAGCGAGCGCGTCGATCCCATCTTCGTGCGCATCCTCAACAAGGAAATCGCGCACCTCGACCCCACGGCCATCCAGAGCGCCATCAACGAAGAAACCCGCGCGACAACGGAGCAGACTTCCCTCGTCTCGTACCTCTACCGCCACCCGATCGAGAGTCTCGGCATCCTCGTGCTGATTTTCCTGGCACTGCTCGCCGGCGTCCTGTTCATCCTGCGCATCCGCCGGAACCACCTCGCCGAGATTTCCTGCATCGCCTACACCGAACCCGTCACGGGCCTCCACAACGAACGCTGGCTCGAAAAACAGCTGCCCGACGCCATCGAGCGCGCGGAAAACGCCCGCATCGACGGCCGCCTCTACCTCATCGCCATCTGCGTGCGGCAGATGGCCTACTACCGCTCGACCTACTCGCGCGAAGTCCTCGCAAAGAGCTTCGTCCACGAAATTCGCCGGGCGCAAGACGCCTTTCCCTGGTTCCGCCTCGTCGCCGTCTCCGGCGACCGCACGCGCCTCTACAGTCTCTGGGGGCTCCCCGCAGGCCTCCCGCCCGAACGCGCTGCACAGCAGGTCACGGAAGGCGCCTCCGTCATCCCGTTCGGCGACGTCATGACGCGCATCCGCTACCATGTCAGCGCCGTGCAGGTGCCGAATGGCCGCCCCGACATCGCAAAACTCGTCAGCGCCGCCTCCACGACGCTCGACCTCGCACGCACGGAAAATCAGCCGTTTCTGCTGTTCAATCAGCAGATGGAAGAAGAATTCGCCTGGGCGAGCCGCCTCGAAACGCTTGCCCCAAAAGCCCTCGCGCAGCAGGAATTTTCCGTCTGGTACCAGCCGAAGTACGACCTCGCCACGCACCAGCTCGTCGGCGCAGAGGCGCTCGTCCGCTGGCAGAGCCCCGAACTCGGCCTGCTGCCGCCCGGCCGCTTCATCGAAGTCTTCGAGCGCAACGGCTTTGCCGTCCGCCTCGACTACTACATGCTCGGCCACGTCGCGCGCTTCCTCGAAGATCGCATGAAACGCGGCCTGCCCGTCGTCCCCGTCTCCGTCAACCAGTCCGCCCTGCACATCAGCGAAGGCGGCTACCTGCGCAAGATGAAGGAAACCGCCGAAGCCTACGGCCTCCCCGCCGGCCTCCTCGACCTCGAAGTCACCGAGACGGCCTTCGTCGATTTCAAGACAAAAGAGGCGCGAGAAAGCTCGCGCCACATCATCGACAGTCTCAAAAGCTACGGCTACGCCACATCGATGGACGACTTCTGCACCGGCTACAGCTCCATCGCCATGCTGCAGAACCTGCCGATGGACAGCATGAAGATCGACCGCAGCATCCTCCTGGCCGCCGAACACGACGACCGCGCCCTGCGCATCCTCCGCAGCGTCATCCAGCTCGGCGCCTCCCTCGACATGAAGATTCTCTGCGAAGGCATCGAGACCGAAGCACAAGAAAAACTCCTCAAAGACCTCGGCTGCACATACGGGCAAGGGTACCTCTACGCCAAGCCGATGAAGCAGGAAGAGTTCGAGGAGTTCATGGAAAAGCATCTCGCGTAATGCAGAACGATCAGCGCTCCTTCAAATAGCGCCGCAGCAAAAACGCGCAATAATATGGAAATGTTTCAATTTCCTCCGTCTTGCCGATGTTCCCGCCGCAGAGCTTGATGCCATACTGAATGTCCGTATAGCGCTTGCTTCGGACGAGCGTTGCAAGGGACTTCGCATGGTTGTTCGTTGCCTTGACTTCGACGGGAATCAGCGACGTATGGTCACGGACAAAGAAATCTTCTTCGAGCGTGGAGTTTTCCTTCTTGTAATAGAAAAGATCATATCCGCTCTTCACCAGCGCTTCGCCGACAAGATTTTCGTAAAGTGCGCCCTTCGAAACGCCGAGGTTGCCATTCGCGCGGAGGTCTTCCTGCACTTCGTCATCGAGCGATGCGACGAGGAGGCCGGTATCGGCATAGTAGAGTTTGTACTTCGTCGTATCGTAATTTCCTTTGAGCGGGAGCTCCGGCGTCTGAAGTGCATGGCAGATGTTCACGATCCCCGCATCCGCAAGCCATTCAATGCAGCCAAAATAATCCTTGAAGCGCGCCCCCTTCGCAACTTTCGAAATCTGGAACTTCTTGTTTTCCCGCGCGAGCTGCACAGGAATCTGACGGAAAACATGGAGGATCCGTCCCTGGTCGAGCCCCTTGGCATACTTGCGAATATCTTCCTCATAATCGAGCAGGAGCTGGCGCTGCATCGCGAGCGTCCCCTCGAACGTATCGCGCTCGATATACGAGCGCACGACCGCCGGCATCCCGCCAAGGATGCAGTAATCGAGGAAGAGCCGCAGGAGCAGACGATGCTCCAACGCGCTGAATGGCTTCCCATCTTTCATATGTGCAAGCATGTCATCAACAAATGCGTCATCATATCCTTTCGCCCAGAGAAATTCCTCGAAATCCATAGACTGCATCGTGACATCCGTCTTGTAGCCGACGCTGTTGCTCTCAATCTCATGGTAGTGAAGGCCAAGAAGAGAGCCACTGCAAATGACATCAAACCGTCCGTCAATCTTGAAAAACTTCAGCGTTGTCGCCATGTCGGGAAACGCCTGCATCTCGTCAAAAACGAGCAGCGTCCCGGGCGCGAAAGAAAATGATGGGTTGATACGCGAAAGATTCCGCACGACATCCGCCGTCCCATAGCCATCCACGAGAATCTGCCGGTACGCAGGCTGCTCGACGAAATTGACGTAGACAACGTTCTCGTAATTCTGCCGGGCAAACTCAAGAATGGACGCCGTCTTCCCCACCTGCCGTGCCCCGCGCACGATAAGCGGCTGCCGCTCTTCCGCCGCCTTCCAGCCGCGCAGGAATGCATCGATTTTCCGCCGAAGATACGCCATAAGAAACGCCTCCTCCACAATTTCATGAGCGTTCTTTGCGTATCATTTTACACTTTTATGGGTGAAAAATCTATGTAGTTCCACGATTTTATGTTTCATGCATTTGCGTACACTTCACCCCGCTGCCTCGATAGCGCCGACGGGGCAGACGAGGCGGCAGAGCTGGCAGCCGACGCAGCGCGTTTCATCTAGGATCGGGCGACGGCGATCCTTTTGCCAATGAATGGCCTGATGGCCGCCGTCCTCGCAGGAGACGTAGCAGCGGCCGCAGCCGATACAGCCTTCCTGTGCAAAGGATGGATAACGAATGGTCTGCCGGTCGAGCGCATCGCAGGGAACGATTTCTGGAAGCGCCGAGCCAATGACGTCCTTGAGCTCGGCGCCCTGTGCATCGAGAAGGCGGCTCAGGCCATCCGCGAGGTCGTCGATGATACGATAGCCATACTCCATGACGGCCGTCACGACCTGGAGATTCGTCGCGCCGAGCGCGAGGAAGTCAAGCGCATCCATCGCCGTCGTAATGCCGCCGATGCCTGAAATCGGCACGCCCGCAAGCTCCGGGCACGATGCGATGTCATGAACGAAGCGCAGGGCGATGGGGCGGATCGCCCGCCCGGAAAGCCCGGAGATGGAGGAATGGCCGCCGACCGATGGCACGACACCGCCTGCGACATGCGTGAGACTCTTCACCGTGTTGATGGCCGCAATACCATCGGCTCCGCCCGCCATTGCCGCGCGTGCCGGCAACGTGATGTCCGTGATGTTCGGCGTCATCTTCGCGAGGAACCGCAGCTGCGTCCCGCGCCGCACGGCACGGCAGAACGTACCGACAAGTTCTGCATTGACGCCGACATCCGCGCCCATCGCCTCGGCCGCCATCTGCGGGCAGGAAAAATTGCATTCGATGAGATCGACGCCCGCTTCCTCCGCGAGGCGGGCAAGCCGCTCCCATTCTTCCTCCGTCTCCCCCATGATGGACGCCACGATGACTTTGTCAGGGAAGCGCTGCTTCAAATGCGCCAGCGCCTTGAGGTTTTCATCGAGCGCCTTGTCTGAAATCTGCTCGAGGTTGCGGAAGCTCTCGAAATGACCGCCTCCCGTGCGGACGGCGTCAAAGCGCGGCGAGACTTCATGCGCCCGATAGAATCCGATCGTCTTGAACACGATGCCGCCCCAGCCCGCTTCCAGCGCGCGGGCGCACATGTCTTCTGTTGCCGTGATGCATGCCGAGCCAAGAAAGAAAGGATTCTCACATGGGACCCCGCAGAATGTGATGGACAGGTCTTTCATGATGCTGCCTCCTTTGCTGTCATCGTCGTGATGGATGTGCCCTGCGCCGCTTCGCGCAGGGATTTGCGCAAAAACGACAGGCGGATCGGCAGATCGATCTTTGCGCGCAAGCAGGCTTTCATGCAATGACGCGCACAATCCGCAGGGCACGCGCCGGAAAGCTCCTGCTGTATGGCACCGAGCGGATTGCCGAGCACGAGCGAGCGCACGAGGTGGTCGGGCGCACGGCCGAGCGGGCAGGCCGCCGCGCATGGCGCGTCATAGCAGAGCAGGCAGCGCGCCGCTTCTTCCGTCACGGCACGAGAGAGTTCGATTTCTTTCATCATCTTCACCTTCCATCTATTTCATCATTCCATCCAATAAAAGGGGCTTTCCCATGCGCACTGTGCATGGGAAACATGCGACGCTGCACATGGGGAAGCCCCGATGCCCTCACATTTTTCTGTCTTACTCGCTGACGGCTTTGTCAACGAGACGCAGGAACGCGGCAATTGCCAGTTCGAGATCCTTTTCCGGCGTATCCTCTTCCTTGCAATGGGAGAGGCCGCGGCTCGACATCGCGAACATCATGATGGACGGCACGATTTTTGCCATCTCGGCCGCATCGTGCAGCGGCCCGGAGAACATTGTCGTCGGCTCGCCCGTCTCCTCCTCGACGGCTGCCTGGCAGAGCTTCTTGAGGTGCTCGTCAAAGATCGTCGGCGGAATGCTCCAGACCGGCTCGAACGTCACTGTCACCTTGTTGTGTTCTGCTGCCTCGAGGCAGGCCTCTTTTGCCTCCTTGACGATAGCCGCGAGAACATCAGGGTCGATGGAGCGCTGGTCGAGCGAGATCGTGCACGTATCCGGAGAGATCGTCACGACGTCCGGCGCGACGCTGACCTTGCCGACCGTGCAATAGGCATCATGCTTGAAGCCGATTTCGCGGAAGGCCAGCGATGCCTCGGCCGCAGCCAGGAAGGCATCATGACGCATCGGGATAGGCGCGCCGGAATGTGTGCGCTGCCCGTGGAACGTGATGTACTGGCGTTCGCAGCCCGTAATGCCATAGACGCAGGCGACGGACTTCTTCTGGCTCTCGAGCACGGGCGCCTGCTCGATATGGAGTTCCAGATACTCCTTGATGTTCTTCGCGAGGAATTCGTCACGTGCTTTCGGGAAATCGTGCACGTCGAGATGATAGCGCTTCAAGGCATCGACGAAGGAAATGCCGTCGTTGTCCTTGAGCTTTGCGGCCTCCTCCGTCTCGCCCGGGATCTTCGCCCAGACGCTGTTCGCGGAATCGACGCTGATTTCCGCACCTTCAGCTTCCATCTTCTCCTTGAACCACGCCTGCGCCTTGTCCCACGTCGGCGTCCACGCCACGCGGTGCGCACCATCTGCATCTGCAGTGAGTTTGCGAAGTTCTTTGAGATAGCCGATGACGTTCTTTGCTCCTGCTTTCCACTCTGTATCTGCCATGATGTTGTTCCTTTCTCTTCTGTGATGTTCTCTCAATATCTGCTTGCAAAATGGAGTGTTCAGACCTTGCGCGGCGCGCATTTGACGAACTTGCCCCAGCCTTTTTCTCCGACGAAGGTGCCGTCCTCAAAGACGAGCTTGCCGCGTGAATACGTCTCCGTGATGTAGCCCGAGAGCTCCGTGCCCTCCCAGATCGTATAGTCGCAATCAGAATGCATTTTATCGTTCGTGATGGTGAACGGAATCGTCGGATCGTAGAGCACGATGTCGGCATCTTTGCCCGGCACGAGCGCTCCTTTTTCCGTGCAGCCAAAGATCTTCGCCGGATTTTCCGCACAGACCTCGACGACTTTTTCATAGGGAATGCGGCCGCGTGTCGCCTCGCTCAGGAGGTAGGGATAAAGGTTCTCGACGCCCATGCAGCCATTCGGGACTTTTGTGAAATCGTCCTTGCCCCAATCTTTCTGCGCCTGCGTGAACGGGCAGTGATCCGTCGCAACCGTCCGGATATAGCCTTCTTTCAGCCCCTCCCAGAGGGCGTCCTGGCTGGCCTGTCCCTTCATCGGCGGCGAACAGATGAAGTTCCTGCCGTCGTCGCGCTTGTAGACGTCGCAGGTAAAGTGCAGGTACTGCGGGCACGTCTCGGCATAGATTGGATAGCCTTCGTTCACGGCTGCGCGCACGGCCTTCATGCCTTCGTCATTGGCGAGGTGGACGATATAGAGCGGCGCGCCAACGGCTTTCGCCCAATGGATGGCGCGGATGTCCGCCTCAGCCTCGACGGCCTCGGGACGACTCTTGTAGTGGTACCATGGCGTGAGCTTTCCCTTGGCGCGGAAGATGTCGATGTTGCGATCGATGACATCGGGGTTTTCCGCATGGACGGCGATCAGCGTCCCCGTCTCTTTCGACCGCTCGAGCGCGGCGACGATGTCGGCATCATTCATCATGAGGCCGTCTTTCTTGTAGACCATGTAGAGCTTGAAGCTCGGCAGCCCTGCCGCTGCCGCGTCTGCGAACTCTTCGAGCACGGCGGGCGTGAGGTCCGTGAGCGCAACATGGAACGAATAGTCGATACATGCTTTCGGCGCACAGAGTGCGTCGCGCGGCTGTACGGCCTCGCGAATCCCCTGCCCCTTGCGCTGCGTGACGAAGTCGAAGACCATCGTGACGCCGCCGCAGGCCGCTGCCCGCGTGCCGGCAAAATAATCATCAGCCGATGTCGTGCCATTGAACGGGAACTCGAGATGCGTGTGCGCATCGATGGCACCGGGCAGCACGAGCTTGCCCGTCGCATCGATGGTCTTCGTCCCCTCTGGCACGGTGAGATCCGTGCCGATGGCCGCGATCTTTTCCCCTTTGACATAGACATCTGCCGGAAAACGCGCATGAGATGTGACGACCGTGCCGCCACGAAACACCATATCCATGAAACAGCCTCCTTATTTACTCGCTGCGGACACGCATGGCCTCGCCAGCCACGGCACCTGCACTGTTGCTTTCCTTTGCGGGGAGCACGACGGACTCGCCATACTCCGTGATGATCTCATCCTCTTCCTCCGTGAGGATCGAGCCTTTCTCGCCCTTCATGAGCAGCGGATAGAGCACGAGCGCCAGCACGAAGCCGAGCACCCAGCCGATATTGGCGAGGAATGAGAGCGCGGGGACGAACGTACCGAGCAGCGCCGGCAGCGCGGAGAGCGCCCAGCAGAGGACGGCGCGCCCATTGACGCCGCCCGTGTACCAGTAGCGGCTGTCCTTGCTGCCCGCATAGAGCGCGAACACATCGACGCGCATCTTGCGATGGAGATAATAGTCTGCGATGAAGATGCCGGCGAGCGGGCCGAGGATCATGCCATACGTGCCGAGCCAGCCAAAGACATAGGCACCGGCGCTCGAGAGGAGCTTCCACGGCATGATGATGACGCCGAGTGCGCCCGTGATGAGGGAAGCGCGGCGGAACGAGATACGGTGCGGATCGAGGTTGGAAATATCATTGCTCGTTGCGACGGCATTCGCCGCGATGTTCGTCGTGAGCGTCGCGATGACGAGGCCGATGGCACCGAGCAGCACCATCATCGGATTGCCGGAGTTCTCCACGACCTGCACGGGATCCCAGATGATCTTGCCCGTCGTGACAAAGACAGCGCCCGTGACAATCGTGCCGATGACGGCAATGCCAAACATCGCGGGGACGAGGCCGATGAGCTGTCCTTTGACCTGCGACGACTGATTCTTGGCATAGCGGCTGAAGTCGGGGATGTTGAGCGCGAGCGTCGCCCAATAGGCGATGTTCGCCATGAGGCCGCCGAGGAACGTCGGCCAGAACGCATCAGGCGCGATCGTCGTCGGCATGCTCGCCAGGATGTCCGAAAAGCCCTTGCCCATCGCGAAGACCTGGCTGACTGACCAGACGAGCAGCGAGAGGCACAGCACGATGAGGAGCGGCGAGCCCCAGGACTCCATGAAGCGGATCGTCTCCGGGCCGCGGTAGATGATGTAGACATTGAGCGCCCAGAACATGGCAAAGGCCGCTGCACTGTTAAAATCCCAGGCCGCCCAACCGGAGCTGAACGTCGATAGGATGCTGTTGAGCGCCTCGCTGCCGAGCCAGCACTGGATGCCGAACCACCCTGCGCCCGTGATGGCACGCGCGATGGCCGCGATGTTCGAGCCGCGCACGCCAAACGAGAGGCGCGCGAACACGGGGAACGGGATGCCGAACTTCGTCGAACTTCGTGCCCGCATGGGCGTTGAGGATGATTGGCACGAGGACGAAGATGTTGCCGAGCGTGACGGTCAGGATGGCCTGCCACCAGGAGAATCCGACGGCCACGAGGCTGGCTGGCAGCATGTAGGCCGACGTGCTGATGCTCATGCCAATCCAGAGCGTCGCCATGCTGTACGTCGTCCAGGTGCGCTTCTCGACCTGCGTCGGCGCGAGATCTTCATTATAATAAGGGCTGCTGCGGATGGAATCATGCGCATCTGACGTGAGCTCATAGAGCCCTTCGATTTTCCTTTGCGTCTTCATAGAGGTCTGCCTCCTTTTCATCAAAAGAGCCCGCCAGCACGCAGGAGGATGACCTGCGTTCCGGCGAGCTCCGTTGCTCTTTTTTAGATTTCTATGTTTTTGTCGTTATGGCACGATGTTGCAGGCGCGGAAGAACAGTGTCTGCACGCGCACCGCTACATTGCGCGGGCGCAGAATGGATTGCACGAAATCATGCAGCCGCGTATACGTCCGGATGTCGTCATTGATCCGATAGGCATGCAAAAAAGCATCGAGACCGAAGGCGCCGACCGTCTTTCCCGGATTCGCCTCGCGCAGCCAGATGACCTCCCAACGCGCCTTGACGGTACAGTTCCCCTTTTCGGGAAACACCGTTTCAAACGTATCGAGCGGGAGCGCTGCCAGCAGCTGATCTGCCTCCTCCACGAGGTTCACATAGGCTGCGACATTCTTCCGCCAGTTTTCCGGCCTCCGGCGCAGGACACGCCCGACGGCCAGCTGCACATCTCTTGCCGATGGTTCCATGACAGGACCTCCCCTCCAAAACCGTGTTTCGGAAAGATTCGCCACAAAACCGCTTCATTCCTGCCTCAGCAGTATTTCTCATCGACGAGCGAGAGCACGTCGTCCATCTTCGCCATCTCCTCGCGCAGCTGCTCCTCCGTGATGATGAGCGGCGGCGCCACCATGATCATGTTCTCGTGCGAGTACGTCATGAACGCGCGCTTCTTCAGTTCGCCGATGATGCCCGGCATGATGCCTTCCGGATCGCGGCCATAGGCGACGAGTGGTTCGCGCGTCTCCTTGTCCTTCACGAGCTCGATGGCGGAAAACAGGCCCTTGTAGCGCACATCGCCGACGCAGGCGTGCTTTTTCTTCAGGTCCTCGAGAATCTCGCCGAGCACCTTGCCCGTCTTTGCGACCTTGTCGAGGATATGATATTTCTCATAGGCATTCACGCAGGCGAGCCCGGCCGCACATGAGAGCGGATGGCCGCTGTACGTAAGGCCGCACGAGAGGAAATGGTCGTCGAAATAATCCGCGATCTTCGAGGAAACGGCGACGCCGCCCAGCTGCGTATAGCCGCAGGTCACGCCTTTCGCAAAGCTGACGAGATCGGGCTTCACGCCGAAATTTTCGAACGCGAACATCTTGCCCGTCCGGCAGAAGCCCGCCATGACCTCGTCGCAGACCATCACGATGCCGAACTCATCGCAAAGCTTCCGGATGCCCGGCAGATAGCCTTCTGGCGGGATGATGACGCCGTTCGAGCCCGTAATCGTCTCGACAACGATGGCCGCGACTTCGTCCGGATTCTCGTAGATGACCTGCTCGCGGAGCTTTGCGACGTAGAACGCAGCCGCCTCCTCTTCCGAGTCGAACCGGATCTTCTCGCGATAGACATAGGGATCAAAGAACTTCACGAATCCCGGGATGCCCGGCTCCAGAGGATAGCGGCGCGGCTCGCCCGTGAGATTGCCTGCACCGAACGAAGAACCATGATAGCTCCGATAGCGGCTGAACACCTTCTTGCGTCCCGTGTAGAGACGCGCGATCTTGATGGCATTCTCATTGGCATCCGCGCCCGCATTCGTAAAGAAGATCTTGCCGAAATTATCCGGCAGGAGGCTCACGAGCTTTTCCGCCAGCAGCGCGCGCGGCTCATTGGCGATGGCCGGCGAGATGAAGCAGTAGCGGTCTGCCTGTGCATGAATCGCGTCAATGATGTCCTGGCAGCTGTGGCCGAGGTTCATATTGACGAGCTGCGACGACATGTCCGTGTAGCGCTTGCCCTCCTTGTCCCAATAATAGATGCCCTCGCTCTTCTCGATGACGATGGGATTGCGGTTTCCCTGTTTCGACCAGGTCGTAAGCGTATAGGCGCGTGTCTTGTCTCGGATTTCTTCTGCCGTGTACAATGGCGGTACCTCCTCTTTTCATGCAAAAAAACCGCCCGAGACGAGGAGACCTCTTCCCGTGGCGGCAGCTTCGTTGCTTCCTGAAAACATGTTCTGTTGTCTTGCTTTCGACACTTCACAGTCTAGCAGGATGGCCGACTGCCGTCTACGGGAGAACCGCCGAAGCGCTCCGCCTTCTTTTCGTCAGTTTGCACAAAGCCCTTGCTGTTCGGACATCAGAGCGAGATACTTGCGGATCTTGAACGCGAGGCGGAAATCGAGGCGCGCATCCGCGCTCCCCATGCTGCGCCCCGTAATCTCTTCAATCCGCTTCAGGCGGTAGGAAAGCGTATTGCGATGGATGAAGAGGCGGGCGCACGTCGCCGCCGTATCCTCGTTCTCCATGAGATAGACATCGAGTGTTTGCGTGAATTCCGTATGATTCTTCTGGTCGTATGCGGAAAGCGCTACCAGAGATTCCTCAGCATACGTGCTGAGCAGGATGTCATCCTCCATGCGGGCAAACAGGCGGAAGACGCCAGCGTCTTCATACGTTGCAAAATGCTGCGGCATTCCGCGCGCAATCCGCAGCGCGAAATGCGCTTCCTGGTGGCTCTGCGAGAGCAGGCGGACGTCCTCCACGACGCTGCCGAGCCCATAGTCTGCCACAAGGCCGATTTCCCCGAGAGCAACTGTGAATTTTTCTGCAAGGCCGCGGGCATCGTCAAGCGGCGGCAGCAGGCAGAGCATTTCGTTGCCATTCCATGTATAGCGCGCAGGCGCCTTTGCCTCGCGCAGCACGCGCTCGGCTGCGGACTCGACGCGCTCCACGAGGGACGCCTGCTCCTGCGGGAAATCGCGGAACGCAATCGCCAGCACGCGGATACGCGACGGCAGGCCGCGATGATAAAGCAGCGACAAATCGAGCATCGCGGCCTTGCCAGGTGATGAGAACAGACATTTCTTGATGAGCCCGCGGATATTTTTCTCCTTGGCTCGCTCGGAAAGAATGCGCGTGCCGAGCGCCTGCGTCACGCCGCCGAGCCGGACGGACCACGGCAGCACAAAGAGCGGCAGCGCCTCTGCCTCCGCAAAAGCACAGGCGGCCTCCGAAATCTCATGGATATACTTTCCAAGATTCACGACAATGCCAGCGCCGTGATGCATGAGAATGCCGTGCAGGAGTGCCCGAAACGCCGCATCATCATCGCCAATCGAGACGCCGGTAAAGAATACGATTTCATCTGGCTGCAAGAACTCCGTATCCTCCACGGACTCGATGGCGTGGAACCATCTCACGGCATGCCCGAGGCCGCTTCCGCCAGCGCAAAGCTTCATCTTCTGCGCAGCAAAGATTTGCAATAACTCCTGACAAGTCACTGCCATACATGTCACCTCCGAAAAAACAAAGATGTATTTATCATACCATATTTTCTGTGACATGTGCTTTGATTTCATGTGTATACATGTGGCCTTTCATAAGAACGCCTGCACAATTTCATGCGCCCATTTCTGTGCAAACTCCCGAATCGTCCTTTTCAATTTGACATCCAGCCATGCAGGCCGTACACTTTGAGCCATACATTCATGTCACAAGGCAGCAGCCGAAGCACAAGAAGCACGAAAGGAGCGATTCCATGTCACCGATTCATTTTTCCCTGCCCACCCAGGTCTTCCTGGAAACCGATGCCGTTGCGCATCATGCCGCGCTCTTCGCACGCGGGAAAAAGGCGATGATCGTCACCGGCCGCACGTCCGCCAAGCGGAATGGCGCGCAGGATGACGTCGTCGCCGCGCTCGCGCAGCACCAGATTCCTTACGTCCTTTACGACGCCGTGCCGAGCAATCCCGACATCGAAACCTGTTATGAAGGAGCACGCATCGCAAAGGAGGCCGGCGCTGACTTCGTCATCGCCATCGGCGGAGGATCGCCGATGGACGCGGGCAAGGCCATCGCGCTCCTCGCCGCTTCGCCACTCTCGCGCGACCAGCTCTTCACCGGCCCCTACACCGCCGCGCTGCCGCTCATCCACATCCCGACGACGTCGGGCACTGGCAGCGAAGTCACGCCATATGCCATCCTCAGCGATGACGAAGCGCAGACGAAGCGATCCATCGCGACGCCGCTGCTCTTTCCGCAGGTCGCTCTGCTCGATCCGAAATACCAGGCGCAGCTGCCGCATCGCACGACAGTGAACACCGCGCTCGATGCGCTCACGCTCGCCACGTATCTCGACTTCCTCGAGCACCACGCCCCAGGCGTCACGGCGCCCATCCTCGCTGCGGCCGGCCAGCACGACCTCGCCGCGTTCCATGCGATGATTGACGCACTGCTCGAGGAAAAGGAATCCTTCACCCCGGAAGAAATCGACCGCTATGTGCCCTACGCCTTTGCCAGCAAGAACAGCCACGGCGCCATCATCGACACGACGCAGGAAGATCTCCGCGCCCTCTATCAGGACAGCCTCCTCGCATGAATCCCTCTCCATACGCAACGAAAGAGCCTCTTCCGTCCATACAGGCAGACGGAAGAGGCTCTTTCATTGCATATATTGTGTGAGAAAAAGGATCATGGATTCATTTTGTCAATGCACTCCGGGCAATACTTCTGGTTTGACGCGATCATGACGAACGGCTTGCCGCAAGCTTCACATGTTCTCACCGTTTCACCAAGCACGATAGAAGCTCCTGCCTTCCGGCGCTCCATGTAGTGACGCCAACGCTCACGACGTTTCTTGATACCGCATTCTTTGCAATACAGGGATCGCGGACCTCCGACAAACTCTTTCCCGCATATGGTGCAACGACGGATCGCCTTCGTGTTCGACTGCATCCTTTTTCTGCGGCAATCGGGGCAATATCGTGCTCCAGGACTAGCGATAAATTCCTTGCCACAGTCTTCGCAAACACTCTTTTTCATCCGTTTCAAAAGCTTGACCTTTTTCGGCTTGTGTTCCTTCTCCTTTGAGATGGAACGCTGTTGTCGAAGAATCGACAGCTTTGTAGGATGAGGCGGCTGCAGGGCTCTTTCTTTTCTTTTGCGATCCATGTAGCGGCGGCTGCTTTCGCAATTCCTTTTTCGCCGGCACTCCGGACAAAAATGCGCTCTCGCTCCAGCTTCGAACTCCGCGCCGCAGTCTTCGCAGATATGCTTTTCAAGTTTCATCAAGACATCACCTTGTTTTCCTCAGGCTCCTGCAAGTGCCTGCCGCAGTTCCTCGGCCAGAATGATCACATTGCGATAACCAGCCTCTTCGAGCGCAAAGAAGATTTCCTGTTGTACTGCGGGCTTGCGCGGTGTGATCGCGATGATGATAATATCGTGTTCGCGGTCGGCGGACGATCCATCCATCACATCAACAGGCAAACCTGTAATCGATGATGGATTCTCCGCTGCATCACTCACCAAGAACCCCGCCACCTGAACGCAATGGTTCTGAAGGACTGCAAGAAGTCGTCTTGCTACCTTGCCAGCACCGTAGAGATAACACCTCGGCCCCGACTTGCAAAGCGCGAGGAATCCTTGGAACAAAAGCTCTTTCTCCTGATACCGGGTAAAGCGCTCGACCATCCATGCGCCCATATTCTCTCCCAAATTTCCCTGAAAATATCCGCGCCGCTGTGCCTCTTGCAACTTCGGATATGCCCGCTGCCAAAAAGCCACCCAGTTTTCCTTTCCGATACGCTCTTCATTGAATTGGAAGTTCTGATAAAAGAGTCTGGCAGACAGTTTGTGCAGCTTCTGTGACTCCTGGACAGGATGCGTATCCAGATAGCGCTCGACAGCATCATATTCATCGATGATGCAATAGAGCTTCCCTGTGCTGTGAACCGAGGAAGCAGCATTATCCTTCCGATAATGCAGATACCCTTCTTTCAACAAAAGAAGCCGCTGTGCCAGTGCACGCGCCAAGAAGACGAAAGAGGTATCCTGGTAAGATGCGCCAGGCGTCTCATTGAACCAGACATCGTGTTTCAAAAGGAAATCCCGCCGATAGAGGCCCGACCAGATGACAGGAGGTGCAAGCAGGAGCGACGCATCCTCCTGTATGGGGGAAAACACCGTGTCATAGGGATGTCCGGCAAATGACTCTTCCAATGTCGTCTCTGTCTCTGTAACATTCCAGTGATTCGCCATCACGACATCTGCCTGATGCGCTTCCGCCGCATTATAAAGTGCTGCGAACATGTCTCTAGATGCAAAATCATCCGATTCAACGATGCCGATATAGGCTCCTCGCGCCGCACGCAATCCAACATTCATGGAAGCTCCATAGCCGGAGTTTCTCTTATGAATAACATGAAAACGCGCATCTTTTTCCGCATACGCATCCAACAGTTTCTCCGATCCATCGGTCGATCCATCGTCAATACAGATGAATTCCATCTCATGAAGTGTTTGTGCCGCAAGACTGTCAAGACAGGATGAAAGATAGGTTTTCACATTATAGACAGGAACGAGAACGGATACTTTGCACATACTATCGACCTTCCTTTTGTGGCGCGTATGCATAGCTATACTGTCCGAGATCGACATAAGATACGTCAGCTGCCGCCAGCATCCCTTGAATCTCTTCCAGATGCCGACGGCTCAATGCTATGCCAAACAGCGCCAGCTCCCGCTCCTCCCTAGAAAGTGCTTCAAAGTTGACAACTGATAAGCCCGCCACAGATTCCATAGCATCGCGCACTTTGCTAACAACGAATCCGTTCAAAGCAATGCCACTCTCCTGCAATGCCATTGCAGTTTCACGCCCGATGATGCCAGCGCCATAGAGATAAACTTTCTTCTTTCCAGTCTCCTGCAAAGCTTGGCGAACCGCTTTTTCCATCTGATGACGTCGGTCGGCTCGGTCTTCCCTGCACTGTTTCACGGATGCAAGAAGCTGCGATGGAACTTCCATTCCAAGCTCCTTTCCGCTTTCTTTCAAAATGCCCTGTACCTCTTCATATTCCGGAACTTCAAAAGCATTTTGAGATAGCATGCCTTGCAAGAACGACGATGCCGCCTCAAACGTCAGAACATCCATGCGCTGTCGGAGTTCTTGTGCATCTACGGGGAAGAGCGTCCGCAAAAATCGCAGTCTTCGCACGCGATGCACAAAATCCACAGAAAAGCCTCGATGCGATATGCTTTCCGGCCGCATGTAATAATGGTAGCCATAAATGGGAAGAAACGTCACATAGCGCGCCCGCAGAAATAGGAGCAGATTCAATTCCAGATCTTCCGCAAATGGTGTATAATCGCTGAGCGGTGGAAGATGGTCAAACAGGGATCTCCGATAGAGTTTGTCGCAAAGGATGCAGCCATATATCTCTCCATCAAGCAGGATTCCGATCGCCGTCTGTGCATCATCCCTCCGCATGAGATGGCGCGGACCATCGTCATGATCTGCTCCATCGATGTTCCGCACGAAACCACCCACAACGATGTCAACGGTCTCTTCCGTCTCCATCTCAGACAGCATCTGTTCGTACATATCAGCATCGATCCAGTCGTCACTGTCGACAAATGTAAGGAATGCCCCACGAGCCGCATGAATTCCCATCTCCCGCGCATATGCCGCTCCTTTGCGCGATTCTTCAAGCACACGAATGCGCGGATCCTGCTCTGCATACGCCTGGCAGATGGACAACGAATCATCTGTCGATCCATTGTCCACGAGAAGGATTTCGATGTCCTGAACCGTCTGCTGCTGCAAAGATTCAATGCAACGCGAGAGATACGATGCCGTATTATAGACTGGCACGATCACACTGATCATAAGGACGCCTCCAATACGTCAGCCAGCCAGGCCACCGCTCGATGTGATGCACGTAGTTGCGCTTCCAGATCTGGATCATATTGCTTGATCAGGACCAGTACGCCATCTGCATGCGGTTCCGGTTCCTCTTCTGGCAGATATACTGACAAGCCATCATAAGACTCCATCGGCTGCCGATCCATCGCATAGGGAACGGATACGCCCCACATATCGCGAAATCGTGAAAAACTCCGGCCATAATGCCCCATACCATAAAGCGCAAGACTCCGAAGCCTTTGTGTCTGTACGAAATTCCGAATTTCATTTTTCAGTACTTCTAGAACTAAGTGAATCATCTCACCTTCTTCTGGAAGAAGGTTCTTGATTGCTGACGTGCCAAGACCTCGGCTGTACCAATCGACATAGGCCAACTGCACTGTTGCTTTTGCCTGGAAGCCACGCATGATACGTAGATAGGCAAGACTGCCGAGCGGGTTCCGTCGGTCCCGCTCGACGCGGTTCCTCGTGAGACCATCTGCCTGATATTCGCAAAACTGCGTCACCTCAGGATGCCAGCGGAGCTTGTAGCCAGCAACTGCAATCACATCCCAAACCACGCCCTCTCCAACAAAGTCTTCCCCTGGAAACTCTGGGAATGGAAACTGCCGCAAGATGCTCGTCTTATAAACCTCTGCCTTCTCATCCAGCAAGTCATATTTTTCGCGCTCGATATTCGTTGCATCGATGACGCGGCCACCACCATTCCCGCCGAAAATTTGCTCATCAAAATGCGCCCTAAGTCCGCTGACGCCGGCAAATCGATTGTCATACTCGATTTCTGAAAACCATGCCTCGACCTTTTCTATCGCATCATCCGCAAGATAATCATCGCTGTCCACGATAAAGAAGGCTTCGTACCGCGCCATCTGCACGGCCCGATTGTGCGCCCGGTGCTTTCCGCCATGCGGCTGGCGGACATAGCGGATAGGAAACACCTGTTCTTCCGATGCCCATCCACGTACAAGTGCTTCCGTTCCATCCGTGCTGCCATCATCCACCACGATCCATTCGAAATGCTTTGACGTCTGCCGCTGGATCGACGCATAGAGACGCGGCAGCGTTGCCGCCCTCTGATAGGCTGCTGTAAAAATCGTCACATAACTCATTTACCGCACCTCCACTTCCATTCCTGCATTGTCGTCTGCAACTCCGCTTCCAAGTGGTCGCCAAAGACATCCATTGCAAAAGTATTCTCATAGGTAGCCCGTGCCGCATGACGTAGCGCATCCAACGCATTGGCATGCTCCAAGACATGCTTCATGCAGGAAGCAAGCTCTGCCGCATCGCCTGCTGGAACGATATAGCCATTCTTTCCATCCTCGATATACTCTGCAATGCCCGTTGCATCCGTCGTAATGCAGATCTTGCCAAACATCATGCCCTCGACAACCGTCATCGAAAGCGTCTCCTCGCGCGAAGCACAGACAATGACATCGAGCTTCGGAAACAACGCCATCATCTGCTCACGAAGGAGCGGTGCTTGGAACCGTACCTGCGGAATACCTTCTGCGAGCGAGGAAAGGAGCTTTCCATAGCTCGATGCCGGATCATCCTCGCCGATTATCAGGAATTCAGCTTGCTGACGCAAAGATTCCGGCAACAAGCGTACTGCCTGCAAGAAAACATCCTGCCCCTTTCGCTCCACCACGGATCCGATGATGGCAAACCGTAGCGGACTGCCCGTCATCTTTTCAAATATGATGTGCTCCGGCGCACGTTCTCCCAATGGGAGCACGTAATCAACCTGCTCTGGATAGTAATCTTCAAAATTCCTTTTCGCCATTTGCGAAACCGCTACAATACGAACTCTTCCCATCCAAGAAGCCGTATCCAGCTGCGGAAACAGTTTTCGATGCAGAGGATAGAGCGTAGGCGCATAACGCGCAGACGGCTCATGAATCCACCAAAACGTCGGTACGAATTTCGAAAAAAGATATGCCAGTCGGATGTTCTGGTAGACATTCACAATGACAACATCAAACTGCATCCACGGCCGCAAATAACGCTCCTCGCAAAACATCAAGCCTGGAACCACAATGACATCGATACCACGCTGCTGAAGAGCGCAGATGAGTTCTCTAGCTCCTCCCGGCACTAGCAATGTAACATTCCATCCCCGGTGAAAAAGTTCTTCTACCATATAGCAGATAGCCATAGAGCCACCATTCAAAAACAGAGAAACAGAAATGACCAGCACACGCTTTCCATTCGATATAGGCTGTTTCGTTTTTCTCAAGAAATCTTTCCGCAATAATCTCGGCTTCGTCGCTTGATATTGCTCCCATACCAAAATTTTTTTCCGTTGAACACCAAGCCCCAACAGCTGTTCCTTCATTTCCAAGAAACTAATACTCATCAAAACGATGTAGTCAAAATCCAATACAAGAACATCTCTTGGCAAATAGACAGGCTTCTCTTCAAATGTCCCGATTTCTTTTGCACGGTTGTCAATGAATCCAATGATTTTATCACCATATAAAGCTTTGGCGAGCTCTTCTTTCCGTCGTTGATAAAAACGACCTGTCCCAAACAATAAAATCCTCACCTTCTTCACCCCCTTATTACTCCCTATGTTAAAAACGATGATATATAGGTCATCATAAGATTATGCAACAATCGAGAAACTCGATTATAATCGTTTCCTTCTTCCATCTCCGCTTGTTCCAATTCTCTACTGATCTCGTCTTCGTAATCCAATGTCGTAATGAGGACAAATCCCCACATGTTTTTCACTACAGACACATCTGGCACCACAATAGGGCTCACTACAGCTCTTTCCGAACACGGGCTTTTGTCAAAAATCAGAGCGACATCCTTGTCGGCTGCCTGCAAAAGCTCGAATACCAGTTTCCCATACACCCCCCATCCCCAAAGAATCAGTGGTCGCGTGAACGGAATAATGCTTGCAAGAACAGATGACAAAACGCCCCGCCGCGCTGACGGCCGCAACAACCGTTTAGCTAGGTAGCGTTCCAGCACGCACCGTCGCGCCTCCATGGCAGCGCTCCCCCGTAGCACGGGCAATTCATACCCATACCGCTGGAGGATCGGCCGCCAATGCCAGTAGTCGATCGTATTCCACGCATGACAGCCGAACGGCAGCCACTCCGGCATCCATCGATAACAATGAAAGAGATCGAAATCGACAGAGAACTCTAATGCCTCGCGTACCGTCGGTACGCGGAAATGCAGTCGTCCCACTTCGGCACATCCTGCAAAGTAAGCATCCTCCGGATCATCTTTGTAGTCATGGTGAGCAAAAAATTGACTTGGCGGATACTCGCGCAGCACGCGCTGGCAGGATGCAATACGGCGCAAGGAAAATCCACCGTTGCCGACGCGATTTTTTACGCCTTTCCACCCCCAACGCGGGACAGGTGCGCCGATGTAGTCATACTCCTGCCGACAGAACTCCAGCAGACGATCGGAAAACACGAATGCATCCAGCTGGTAGATCAGGAGGTAGGATAACGCGGAAAACCTCTCATAGAACGTTTGCGACAGCAGCAGGCGGCTGTAGCTCTGCGTACTCGCAAACACTTCGTCTGGGAACCGCTCGACACGAAATGGATGATACGCCAGAAAATCATCAAGTGGCATAGACTGCCCGGCAATGATGGCCAGCGGATGGCGATGCAGCACACGCACGCATTGTTCCAGAGCAACGCGCTCGAACCAATCCATCTGCCGATAGACGGGAATGACGACGATGACATCCCCTGCGCCCTGCCCCGTCATGCCGCACACTTCCCTTCCAGGAAATGTGACCTTGCAGAAAGAGCATCAGGAGGATGCCGTCTCTCCCATTGGCATGGGATCGCAGAGATAGATGACATGCTCGAAGAGCCGTCCCAATCTCTCCCGCAACGGGTCTGCATTATGTCTGCGCATGAATACCACCATGATAGCGTCCCCCCCCCGGCGGACAAAAATTTCTGACAGGCGCAGGACGCGATATTCGCCCTGCTGCGAACCGTGCCAACATGCATCGCTTTCGACAAAGAAGCGTTCTTCAGCGGAGAGCAGCGACATCAAATAGAAGCTGCGAACCGTGCAACCATAGAAATAAATCCTTCGATATGGCCGTACTGCCGCAAGAACAGCTTCATTTGACCAACAGAGCCCTCGATACGTTGGCGCTTCCTTCCAATGATAACGATGGTGCCGCATGTAGGCATGCACGGCAGAAGCAACCTCCGGATGCTCGTTTTCCAAGTGTTGCAAGAGCGCCTCATACTCCGCAGGCCGAATCCGGAATGCGGACGACCGAAAAATCTTCTTCTTCAAAACGGGGATCCCCATCTCATAACTCTTGAGCGGCTCGTCATAAATCTGGTCGCCCTTCATCACCTGCAACACGCCATATCGGAAACCCGCTCGATGTAGTGTCTCCGTAAAGCGAATTTCATATGAGGCAATCAGATAATCAGAAACGGTGAAATCCATTCGCAAGTTTTTCCAGAAATTCCAAAAGGCCGATGATTGGAGCACCGATTTTTTGAAAGCCAAAAAGTAGCTCTGAATATGATCGGGCAGCTCTGGAGCATGAAAGAGTGTCATTCCCCAGAAATCTGCTTGCGATGCGAAGAAACCTTTGAAGATGGGTGAAAGTGGCTGAAGCGGTCCATACACCGTATTATTGAACAGAACCAGCTCATCGACAGCCTCCCATACCGTGCGCGGCAAATGTTTGAGCAAGACCTCTTGAAACGCACCGCCATCATATCCGTGATTCTCCCGACAGAAAATCTGCGATGCATAGCATTCGAAAACTACTCGTGTTCTGGATGCCAGCTTTCCATTTACGACGATGATGAGTTCGTCAAGCTCGTTACGCACTGCCGAAAGATAGATTAAGTCCCCCTCATCCGCAATTCCTTCTGCATCATAAAACGCATAAATCCCAAGTCTCATACTCTTGCACCATCTCTCAAGAAACTCGCTCAAACAACCTGGAACTATCTCGAGTTTCCCAGTCTTCCTCATAAATGAGAATCCTCATTCATCTTGCCAACCAAGAAAAATCTATGTAAAATAAGAATCATAAAGGGAAGTGACAGCATGGCGAATCGTCAAGTCAAGGACTCCGTCTTCCGCAAGCTCTTCAACAACCGCAGAGAACTCGCGAAGCTCTACCAAGCCATCCAGCCCGGCATCGAAGTACTCCCGAAAGACATCAAGATCACGACACTCCGGAACGTCTTTCTCGACAGCCAGAAAAACGACCTCTCGTTTCTCTGGAAGGGCAAGTCTGTCATCCTCATCGAGCACCAGAGCACGTGGAACGAGAATATGCCTCTGCGGATGTTGCCATACATTGACAAAATGTATCGGAAAATCATCAAGGAACGAGACGCCAAGCGCGCCATCTACCTCTCGAAGCTCGTCAAAATTCCGACGCCGAAGTTCTACATTCTCTACAACGGTCCGAAGCTATCCGCGCCCCGTCCAGAGCTCAGACTTTCTGATGCGTTTGAGAATCCGCAGGACGGCGACCTCGAGCTCGTCTGCCACGTCATCGACATTTCCTATGACTGCAACAGCGAAATCCTGAATGCCTGCCAGCCGTTACATGACTACAGCTACCTTGTGTATCTCATTCATGCAAACCAGCTGCATGGCATGACCGATGACGAAGCTATCCAACAAGCGGTGTTCGCCTGTATCGACCAAGGCATTCTGAAAAACTTTCTCAAGCAATATGGCAAGGAGGTTATCAATATGTTTTCACTGCAATGGAACGAAGAAGAAGCCAGGAAATACCGTGAAGAATACGCAAGGGAAGAAGGACGCTCGGAAGGTCGCTCGGAAGGTCGCTCGGAAGGTCGTTCGGAAGGAAAGGGCGAGATGATTCTCAATATGCTCAAAGAGCACATGCACATCGATGTGATTGAGCGCATTTCGGGCTGGACAGCTGACCAAATCCGTGCACTCGCCCAGAAAAACGGGCTTGCGGTCGAATAATTCCATAGCTTCTAACGGCTCTGCAGCTTCGTGCTCCAGAGCTATTTTTATCTCATTGGAACAGCCCCGGCACTTTCCGTTCGAGCTCCCAGCGATAGTAGTTCTTGACCTCGCGTGCTCCTGCGTCTTCGTGATGATACCGGATCGTGCCGAGATCAACGATCTTGTGCTGCAGGACGGGATCATCGAGGACAGCTTGGAGCTCTGGCTTCGGAGTCAGGCCGTCTTCCTGCATCATGCTGATGTCTTTGAACTCTTCGCGTGTGTACGTGCCCCAGTTCAGGATCTTCGTAAAGAAGCATTCGTCGATGCCGAGCCGCTCGCCCCACTCTACAAAGGGAATCATTTCCTGATAGTTCTTCCGCTGCACGACGAAGTTGAAGCGCAGGTAGGAAAGTTCGCCACGCTTGCGGAGTTCTGCGGCGTACTCCATGTTCTTTTCCAGCTGGTCGAAATGGCCGCCACGCCGGATGCTTTCGTAGGTTTCCTTTGTCGCTGCGTCGATGGAGACGGTCATCATGATCTTCGCATCGGTGTGTGAGCGGAGTTCCTTCCACTTTTCCGGTGTGAAAAGCGTGCCGTTCGTGAGCAGGCGCAACCATTTCAAATGGCGGACGGCCGGATCTGTATAGAGCGCATGGTAGGCGGGACTCAGGAGCACTTCACCATTGCCCGCCATGATGAGGAATTCACAGCCGGGCAATGCGTCCTTGGCCACGACATCCGCATAGTGCTGGCACTGCTTCGCTTCTTTGCCTTTCGCAATGCGGAATTCGTCGCGGCACGTGATGCATCGGAGATTGCATGTCCCATCAAAGCCGACCGCAACCGTACGTGGTGACGACTCGATCTCGGGATATGGACGTGCGAGGCCATAAACCTCTGATTTCGTGCGCCCGATAAAGAGCGGGCACATGTCCGTAAGGCAGAAGGTATACGTCCGGTTCACGGTTGCAAGGCACAGGATGCGATGGAGTGGCGACTGCCAGCAATCTTTGAAATCATGCGTCGCATCGATGCGACCGATCGTATTCTCGATGAACGTCGAGCAGCAACAGATTACGTCGCCATCGCCGACTTCGGCATGGTTCAGCATGCTCTCACAGAACAAGTCGTAGACCTGCCGCTCGAACATCGTGCGGCGCAGCATCTCGGACGGCAGCGACATGAGATCGTCATACGTGCAATAGTCGCGAAAATGCTGCTTGCCATGTGCTTCGAGCGTTTGGAGAATGTCAGCGTTCTTTTTGACTGTCACGACAAAGAACGCGTTATCTTCCTCAAGCCTGTCCTCGGGGTGCTCGACATCATGACCGCAGAACTGGCCGACATTCTCTGGATGCATGTCGAGAAATGCAGCAATCAGATAAGGATGCTCGCGACGTGCATTCCAATGGTAAAACATCTCTCCCTTGCGCCCGCAGCCCCAGATAAAAATCTGCTTTTTTGCCAGATTGAGCTTCTCCTCATCAAAAGCGCAAAAAAAGTCCTCTTCCAGTCGGTAATCCTTGCCGTGCGTCAGGCCAAGAGATTCGAGATATGCTATCTTGGCCTTTTTCGTCGCGCCTGGAAAATCGCAGACGATGATGACGTCGACTTCTGACCGTCCCGCCGCCAGGTCTGCCTGCGGCTTGCAGATACGTCCCGTCCCTGCGGCAAAAACCGCTGTATCTTCCCCTTCCGCTGCATAGCAGCAAACGATATCGAGCTCTCGGAACATATAGAAAAAATCTTTTGCGACGCGGTTCGCGCCATAAATCGCATATTTCATTTCGTACCTCCCAACTCCTCGCGCCCCGATGCTGCCCGCAGTACTTCGTCAAGTGCCCAGATGCGCCATGGATGACGTCCCTCCAGTGAAGCACGGATGCGCGGATAATCATAGAGCACCGTCACAAGGACAGCATCAGCATCCGGCAGTTCATCTTCCAACGCATAAACAGAAAGTTCACCATGCCCCTGTTCCGTCTGCTGGTCGATGGCATAGTACACGGAAAATTTCTCTTTTTGCAGCTGGTACAAAAGATGCTTTCCCATCATGCCGAGGCCGTAAATCGCAATATTCTGGATGCCTTGCGACCGCAGCCATGTTGCAATGCTGCCGCCGGTCTCCAGCAAGCCGATCCAGGTCTCCATGGTCGTCCAGTAGCCGCGATAACGGTCGCAATTCTTTGCCAGCGTCGCATTTTCAGCCACAAGTGCATCGATTTTTGCAGACGCTTCCGAGGATGATGAAGCGCCCGTGGATGCCATTTTCTCGTCATCCACCTCCAGATGTCGCTTCGCGTCTTTCCGTGCTGCCTTTAGCGCTTCAAGGAACGCAAGTCCATCTTTTTCATCGGGCTCAAGATACATTCCCTCGCCCCATTCATTCCATGCATTGAGGAAGATATAGGGTGACCCGACCGTTTCCGCCTTTCGAAGAAGCGCTATCATCCCGCGCTGAAAGATCTCCGGCGACCGCTTGCGAATGACAGACCCGCCGTGGCCGCGGCGCGGCGTATCGTCATAGCCAGCGAACCCGCCAAGGGAAATCCCCTGCGGAACGGATTTGTTGACAAGGCGCTGCCAGACTTCCGCATAATCCAGGCTTTTCGCGACATGATCCGGATTCTGGTAGTTCTCTGGGAAGAAACGCCGCATCGTATCCTGCGGTTCCTGCAGGTTTACGCCCTTCAGCCCTTTGGCTGCCGCATCACGGACATTCGTTCCGACGACATAGACGCCATCGAATCCCTCGGCACGTGCGAGCTCATCCCAGCAGGCCAGCATCTCGCGCAAACAGGGGATAAGGTCTGGCTTGTAGATCAGGAACAGCGGCATGTTGTCGTGCAGGATGTAACGTAGGTCGTGAAAGAACGGCGAAAGATACGCATAATGCGCACGCCAGGCAACTTCATCGCCATATGCCTGCGTGAGCAGGATGCCGTCATCCCCCGGCTTCGCCGCACCGTCGAACTTCGCCGACCATGGATTCCCCTCATTCTGCGACATCCGGCTCCACGACCGCACCCAGGACTCGTTTGCCCAGGAAAAACAAAACGGCATGTCGATGTCCTTCCAGCGGAGAAGATTCTCTGCCGGACGCTCAAGGATGCGGCGGCCATCCTTGAAATAATAGTGGTAGAAACACATGCCATCCACGTCATAGCGATGCATGAGCTCCGCCTGCCAGCGCATCGTCTCAGGATCGAGGAGATTATAATAGCGATGATTCATCGGTACTTTCGGCTGTTCATGCCTCGGAAACAACGGCTCCGCCGATCGCACCGTCGTCCATTCCGTGAACCCTTCGCCCCACCAGGCATCATTCTCCCGCACGCGGTGGAACTGCGGGAGGTACATCGCAAGCACCCTCATTTATACCCCTCTACTTCTCATTTTCTGAACGTGGCTGATAGATATAGTTCTCATCAACATCATGCAGTTCTTTCATCTTACGTTTCGTATATCCGGAACAGAGAATTTCTTCCGAAAAGGTATATATCTGCACCCCCAATGGCAATTCCTCCACGAGGCTATTACGGACAACCTCCGCAATTTCTGGATGCTGGATCGCGATGACCATCACATCAAAATCACAATGCGCGATTTCTGCCGGACTTTGAACATTCATCCTCAATGCCCGGTATCGCTCGAAATCCCGGTCAAACCATCCCGCAAGTTCGAAGCCCGACAGCTTATATACAAGTTCCTTGCCGACCACGCCAGCACCATAAACGGCGAGACGTCTCCCGCGCGGCCCTTGGAAAAATGGATAAATGCCTGGATAATCATCAAAGAACTCATATCCCCCGCAAAGCAATGTACGGATCAACGCCTGCTCGATTAGACATTCATCTTCTAGCAACATCCCTTGCTCCCGAAATTGCTTTTCCAAAAACGCTTGAAGCCATTTCGTCGACAGCAGACAGCTCCGCCCCTGCGCATGCAAGGCCGATCCAGGTGTTTGCCGATAGTAATAAACGATTTCTGGTACAAAGGCGACACTCTCCACACGCAATAAGATATAAAAGAGGCATCCAAGATCTTCCGAGTATCGGATACGCATGTCCACATGACGAAATGCATCCAAAGCAAACTCCAGCCGCATCAGGATGGGGAACAATCCGCACCCCAATCCACTGACGCCACTTTTCCTTTTTCTCACCGAACTTCCAATCGGCAAAACATTTCTGAGGATTTCCTTTCCAGACAGCACACCATCCCATCCGTGATAGGCGTTCTCGCCTTTCTTGCCAGGAACTTTTTGGATACATCCATAAACCATATCTGCTCCAGTTTCCTCCTGGTGCTGCATAAGCACAGCACACATTTCTGGCGATACATAATCATCAGCATCGACAAACATCACCCATGCGCCCTGCGTCATTTCAGCGCCAGTTTTCCGTGCTGCATTCTGTCCACCATTCTTCTGACGAATATAGCGAAAGCGCATATCCATCTGACAGAATCTCTGACAAACAGAAGGAGAATCATCTGTCGATTCATCATCGACGAGAAGAATTTCAATGTTCTGATAGGTTTGCATTCGAAGGCTTTCAAGGCACTGATATAGATACTTCTCCTTGTTGTAGACGGGAACAACAATGCTGATTTTTTCTTCCATGAACAAACATCCTCACAAAAGTTTCTTTATGAGACTAACCACTGCATCCTGCCCGATGCCGTTTTCTTCTTTGACCTCGTCATGCTTTCCATACCCATGTGCAAAATCCGTGAGGCCGATCCGTGAGGCCGATGCGGCGGAACTTTATCGCGATGCCTTCTTCTGCGAGGACTTCTGCCACCATGCTGCCAAGACCGCCGTAGATAGTTTGTTCTTCAACGGTGACAATGGCTTTTGTCTTAGCGGCTGATTCGATGATGATTTCGCGGTCAAACGGCTTCAACGTGTGGATGTTCACGACACGTGTGGAAATGCCTTGCGCTTCGAGCGCTTTCTCTGCCTGCAACACGTCGTAGACGATGCTGCCCGTGCTGACGAGCGTGACATCCGTGCCGTCTTTCAGCACGACGCCTTTGCCAACCTCGAAATCATAATCCGCGCTTTCATAGACCTCCGGCTCGCGGTTCGTGCCGAGACGGAGGTAGACGGGGCCTTGGATCTCATAAACAGCACGGACGCATTTCTTGACTTCGAGCGGACTCGCGGGTGATAGGATCGTCAGGTTTGGCAAAGCTCGGAGTGCCGGAACGTCGAAGATCGTATGATGCGATGAACCGAGCAGGCTGTATGAGACGCCCTCGCCGATGCCGACGAGCTTGACGTTCTCGTTCTGCAGGCAAACGTCGTTCATGATGAATTCATAGGCGCGATATGCGAGGAACGCACCGATCGTATAAGCGAATGGAATCTTTCCGCGCTCTGCAAGGCCGGCTGCCATGCCAACCATATTCGCCTCAGAAATTCCTGCATTAATGTACTGCTTCGGCAAATCCCGCCGATATTTGTCGTAGACAATCGCGCCATTGTCAGAAATCATCGCAAGCACGCACGGGTCGTTCTGGGCGAGATCATATAACGTTTCTAAATAAGCATTTCTCATAATTGCCCAGATCCTCTCTCGTCATCTGCAACTCGCGAAGCGCGATGTCCATTTCTTCTTCGTTCGGGATGCGATAATGCCAGATCGGCACGCCCTCCATGAAGGAGATTCCCTTGCCCTTGACCGTATGCGCGATGACAGCGCGCGGCTGATTGACGTTCTGCTTCATCAGTGCCTGATGGATGGCAGCATAATCGTGACCATCAATATCCTCAACATCGAAACCGAACGCGCACAGCTTTTCCGTGAATCCGTCAATCGACATGATGTTCTTTACGCTGTCCATGGCCTGAAGGCCGTTGGAATCGATAATGACCGTCAGATTGCCAAGCTCATGATGTGCCGCCGCCATGAGCCCCTCCCAGACAGAACCCTCTTCACACTCGCCATCGCCGAGCATGACGAAGATGCGGTTGTCGAGGGCATCCATCTTGCATGCCAACGCGATGCCGACAGCATAAGAAAGGCCATGGCCGAGCGAGCCCGTCGTTGCTTCGATACCGGGAACAGAGCCCTTCTTCGCGAGGCTGCCGAGCCGCGAACCCAGCTTGCAGAACGTCCAGAGCTCTTTCTCTGGGAAATAGCCCGCCATCGCAAGCGCGGCATAGAGAGCGAGCGCACCATGACCTTTGCTCAAAATGAAGTAATCCCGTCCCGGCCAATCCGGCTGCTTCGCATCATAGCGAAGAATTCCGTCAAAGTAGAGCTCCGCGACAATGTCCGTCATGGAATAGGCCGGCGCAATATGTCCGCCATTTGCACGGACAGCCATCTTGAGCACCGTCTGACGGATCGTCAATGCGATCTTTGCAATTTCTTTCTTTTTTTCATCTGTCATATTGGTGTTCCACCTCCATGTGCTTCAATCTGCTGCCAGAACGATGCTAACAGCTCATCCATCGATTGAAATGCATACCCTCCGCACGCCTTCTGAAACTTCGCCGTGTCGAGCGTTGTATCGAGTGCTTTTGGTTCGCTAAAATGCCACACTGCAAGCGGCAGGCTCTCGATCATGCATGGCCGATCGCCGACAAAGAGCCTTGCAATTTGTTCTCGCGTATACGACTGCGGATTCGCAACGTTGTACCGACCATGAAGATGCTGCTTCAGGCCGAGCAGTACGCAGGCCGCGATGTCATCCACAGCCGTCGGGTTGAACGTCAGCCCCTCAATACAACGGATGGGCTGGCCGCTCTGGTACTGCTGGTACAAGTTGGAAAAGAGATGCCTTCCCTCGAAGCGATCGTCTGCGAGCTTTGCGAGGCGATAAACAAGCACCTGCGGCAGATGATCCTCCAGCCATGTTTCCATCTCAGCTTTTTGCTGGCCATAAAGATTCAGCGGTGATGGTTTATCTGTCTCCGTATAGTTTCCACGCCTGCCGTCAAAAACAGCATCGCTTGAAAACCATACGGCCTGCGTTCCTTGCCCGACGACGTATGCAAGCAACCGTTGCATCTCCGCAACATTGATGGCGTATGCCTCCCTCGGATGCTCCCTGCACCAGCGGATCTCTGTCTTACCTGCCGCCACGACAACCGCCGTCTCCGTATCCAGCGGTAGAAGATCACGTAATCGCTCAGGGGCATCACGAAGCAGATCAAAGGATGCCAATGTCCCGCTTCCATGCGTCGAAGTCCCAACAACCTCCAGTCCTGCCGCTTTCGCCCGCTCATACACACGCCTGCCGACAAGCCCGCTCGCACCGATAACTAACAACTGTTTCATGATGCCACCTTATCGATTGCAGTGGCATACACAAAATCATCGTGGTTGCTTCCACCCCCCCCGCACAGGCATCCATCAATCATGGACATAAAACTATGCGAAGCAAAACCGTGACGTACAGCGCGGCTGACATCTAAAGTAAAAGGTGCTGTCTTGCTTTCTTCTACTACGATACGCGATCCAGAACCAATCTTATGGCGCACAACCTCAACGGCCTGGCGGATAGCAATTCCCTTTGTCAAACCAAGAAGGAGCGTTTTTCCCGTCCATTTCTCTTCGAGCAACTGTAAGATGAAAGCCGCAAGATCTTCGATATAAAGATAGTTATTGCCGACGAATTCCGGTGCGTAGATCGTCACATCCTCGCCACGCATGCATTTCTGCACGACATGCGCAAGCCATGGGCGCTCGGCCTGAATGCCGAACACGCCCGGAAGCCTCAAGACAAGTCCTTCTACCTTTGTGGATTCCAACAACAGCCGTTCGGCAACGTATTTGGAAAGTCCATAATCATCTGGCTGTATGATCGGAGTATCTTCGTCAATGCACGCAGACTGGATCTTTCCATAGACGCTCACCGAAGAGAGAAAAATCATGCGCCTTGCATGACCTGCAGATGCCCAGGCCAGCAGATTTTCCATGCTGTCTACATTCGCATGCTTGAACACCTTCATCGATGTCGTCTGTGCTGGCGAGATGCCTGCTGCATGAATGATAATATCGAATGTTCCTGCCAACGTCAGCGGCTTTGACAAGTCACAAGACACAAGCGACATGCCATTCTCTTGATGTGCATGACAAAGCGCCAGAACCTCATGACCTTCTTGTTGAAGACGCCTTAACAACGTGCGGCCAATAAAGCCACTCGCACCTGTCAGTAAAATCTTCATGTACTCACCTATCGCTTTTCATTTGTATCTTAGTCAAAGAAAATAAAGCTGTAATCCCCCGTATACCCGCACTGCTTGTAGATCCATTCCCACTCTTCCACCTTGAAGAAGCATTCGCAGGTCAGTTGCCAATAGAGCATGTTGACACGCTCTTCTTCTGTACGATAGGATTCGACGACAATGTATTTCTGGCGGCCAATGCGCTCGATATTTTTGACTGCATCAACGAGGTCGTAGATGTAGAGGTTGTGAATGGCGTTGAGCGAGATGACGAGGTCGAATTCATTGTCGCCAAAACGGCCGAGGTCTTGCGCACGGCCAACCTGCAAATCGGGCTCGATCTCCTTCACTGTATGCGTGATCGCATACTCGGACGGGTCGATGCCGAGCACGTTGAGCTCTGGCATCTGCTTCTTCATTTCATAAAGCAGGTGACCCTTGCCACAGCCGACGTCGAGCACCTTCATGCCTGGCCGGAGGCCGTAATGCTCGATCATCTGCTTCGCGACCGGTGCCCAGCGGCCGTCGTATTTGTAGCCGCCATAGCCGTATTTGCGCTCACCATCAAAGAAGTCATAGCCGAACTGCTTGGCAATCTTTGCACATTCCGCCTTGCTCGCCTCGTTGACACGGCCGAGGTAGTCGCGCTTCGTGCTCTTGTGCTGCTGCTCGATGAAGTCGATATACTGCATGCTGCTGCCCCCTTACAAGAAATTCACGTGGTTCTGGTCGATGGAGAAGAACTGGTTCAGCATAATGTTGCGGTCATCATGCACGCAGTGCTCGGCGCACGTCTTGTGCGCGTCAAATTCACGAAACAACTTCGTCGTCTCTGGCGAGAACCAGACATCCTTGAAACGGCGATCATGCAAGTCACCAACGACGCCATTGGGCAGGTATGCCTTGTCCTGACAGTAGTAAATGCGCTGATCGGCCGCGATGATGCAATGAAGTTCCTTCATCCAGCACTGCTTGTAGGCTCGGCTGAACGACAAAATGCCACTCTCCCATCGATGGACGTCGCTCGTATAGAGGTCGATGATGCGGAAATGATCATCCTCGAGCTTCTTGGCCTCTTCCAGATCGCGCATGACCTGCTCTTTGAATGGTGCATGGTAGGCTTCCGTATCGTTGTTGATGACGGGCGCGAACTTCACATGGTTGACGCCGAGCGATTTCATCAGACGCGCCATTTCCAGCACATTTCCATGATTGCGTTCGCTGACGACATAGTTCACACTAAGCTCGCACGCCTCATCTTTCTGCTTTGCAAAGGATTCGATGTTCTGGCAGAGAGCGGGGAACATGCTTTCTTTGACACCGCGCGTCTCCGCATAAAGCTTCGCGTTGCTTGAATCAATCGACAAGCGCACCCATTTTGCATGAGCGAGCAGTTCTGCCGTCCGGTCTTTAAGGCGTGTGCCGTTCGTGATGATGGCGAGATCGATGCCCTTTTCAAGCACGTGCTCCATCGTCTCATTGATATACGGATATACCGTAGGCTCGCCGCCACCGGAGAACGTCACGGCCTTCGTGCCGATTTCGGCAAGGTCGTCTATGATTTCAAGCATCTTTTCCCGTGGGATGCTGTCATTCGGACGGTAGTTGCCAAGATCGAGATACGAATTCTTGTAATGGCAATAATAGCAGTTCTCGTTGCAGATATTCGTCGGCTTGATGCGGATATAGATCGGCGCGACACGCTCGCCGCACTTGAGCTTCTGCAAGAGCTCTGCATGATGAAAGATTTTCAGATTGCTGTACGGGGTTGCTTTGGTCTCCATGACTGGCCTCCTCAGAAAAACAAAAAAAGATCGATCGTTGTTCTGAATCAGCCGGCCCGGAGTTCAGGAAGTAGCCTCAGATGAAATTGACGTGCTGCACCTTGGTCTGTTGTGCCCCCCCCCGAGGGCATTTGTCCATTCAAGTCATGTTTGATATGCCAGAGGACTTCGTTTGTCTTGTGCTGCAAGCAGAGCGTGCCGCATTCCGTCTGCGCATCGAATTTCGGCGAGGCGATGTAGTTCATGACCTCCCAGTAACGGTCGCTCGCCCAGATGTCCTTAAAACGCTGCTCGTTGATGTTGCCGATGTGGAAGCGCTTGTACTTTTCATTGAAGAGCATGCCGCACGGCGCAACAAGGCCGCTGCCCGAAAGCTGAAGAATGAACGGCGTTCCATAGCACTGCTTGTAGCACTTCGTGCCATGTGCATGGATTTTCGACCATTTGACCGAGACCTGGTATGTCTCCGTGCTGTAGGTCTCCGCCTCGTGCAGGATATCTTCGAGTGCATCGTAGGCGGCATAATCGACGCCGAGCGTGCCTTCTTCATCATCGCTGCAATGCTTGATGACGAGGTAGTCGACGCCGAGCTCTCGACCGAGCTGCGCAAGTGGTAGGATCTGGTCGCGGAAATCGGGCATCAGCACCATCTGGAGGCCGATCGTCACGGGGAGCTTCTGCTCGCGCTTGATGGCAACGGCCTTGCGGATCGTCTCGATAACCTTGTCATAGCACGTCGGGTCGCAGCCGTGGATGTAGGCATAGCGGTCGCGCTCACCCGCCGAAATGTTGAAGCGCAAGTACGTCAGGCATGGCAGGATGTTCGGCAGTTCTTCGTCCTTCAGCAGGAAACCATTTGTACCGAGCGCCATGTCGAGGCCATTCGCCTTGCCGTGCTGGATGGCCTCGTACATGCACGGATTACACGTACTCTCGCCATCGCTGACGAAGCTGATGGCCTTCACGCCGATCTCCGCCGCATCATCGAGGAAGTCCATGACAACCTGACGCGGCAGGTTCGGCGCCTGGTTGATAAGCTGCATCTTGCCATAACAATAGACGCAGCGATAACTGCAATGCGTTGTCAACGCACAATCGATCGTGATCGGAGCGATCCGCTCGCCCCGCAGCCACGCCTGCACGCGGTCAGGATGATACAGCACCTTGCTGCCATCCAAAATCAAATTTTGTTTCATCTGAAAAATTACCTTCTTTCTCTTCAATTTCCATCCCGCTCCCCTCTCTATCTTGCGGTTTTCTTCCGTTCGCCGTAAAATAAGAACAAAGAAGGGGATGATTCCGATGGGAAAAATCAAGACATGGGATGAGCTGACCATCCGCGACAATTTTCTGTTTCTCAAAGTCATGCAGAACCGGCGGATATGCAAACGACTCATCGAAAAAATTCTTGGCATCCGCATCCGTCGGATTTCTTACCCTGTCACCGAGAAAGCCATCGACATCCGCTATGACAGCAAGAGCGTGCGGCTTGATGTCTTTGTCGAGGATGACAAGGGAACGCTCTATGACATCGAGATGCAGACGACAGATGGCGACACACCTGATGAACTGCCAAAACGTGCACGCTACTACCAGGCCATGATGGATATGGACGTGCTGAACAAGGGCGAATTTTATACGAAGCTCCGAACATCTTTCGTCATCTTTATCTGCACATTCGATCCCTTCGGTGCTGGACAGAGCTTCTACACATTCGAAGAAACGTGCAAAGAAAATCCCACTCTGACGATGGGAGACGAAACGACGAAAATTTTCTTAAACAGTCAAGGAAACCGCGACGGACTTGATCCCGACATCGTTGCCTTCCTTGATTATGTGAATGGCCTTGTGGCAAAAGGACGTTTTGCCAAGGACATTGAGAAGGAAGTCCGAAAAGTCAAAGAACACAAGGAAACGAGGTGGGAATATATGACGCTCATGATGGAAATGAAAAAACAGCGGAGCGAAGGCGAAGCGCGATTCGCCGATCTCATGGCTGCTCTCTTCCGTGATGGTCGTACAAAGGATGCGGAGCGTGCATCAACAGATATCACATTTCGAAATGAACTTTATCGCGAATACCACATGGACGATGAATCCTAAAACGTCACCACATTCATTTCACGGCTCCGCAGTTTCATACTGACGGAGCTGCTTTTTTATGCACCGCTATTTGCGCTGCCAATCTTCAGATAAAATTCACATGCGCCCCAGGATGCTTGAGTTCGTGAAGATACTTGTTGATCTCGTCGAGGCGACAGTTCTTACGGCAGTTCTGGTGGATGAAGTCTCCCGTGAACGTCGCACGAATCTTCTTCGCACGATCGGATTCCCAAAGCGTCGGAAAATCCTCGTCGTGGATGTTGCCATAGACGAATTCGTCGCGCCCCATGAAAACGATGCACGGGAAGACGTCGCCTGCCGCATCCATGTAGGCCATAAAGTGCATGCCGCCGCACTCGTCGTAGGGCTTTTCCATGCCAAGGTTCTCGATGGAGCGGGAACGGAAGTAGATTTTGAAATCGTCCGTCTCGTATTCTTTGAGCTCGTGGCCGATCTCTTCGGCTTCGGAGTAGTCCACTTGCAACTTCGCCTTGCTCAAAGGATGCTGGGAAAACGGCTTGACTGTGAAATAGTCGAAGCCGAAGCCGCGCACGATTTTCGCGAGCTGCACGACCTCATCCTTGTTCTCCGGCAAAAGCAACAACTGTGCGCCGAGTGTGGTCGAAAGTTGCTGGTCGCGCTTGACGGCGACCATGTTCTCCATATTCTGAAGAACGCGTTCCAGGTCGCCTTTGCGGCACTGATGGATCTTTTCATACGTCGCATCCGTCGCGCCCGCGATGCTCACGCGCACCCAAGTCAGGGACTTCAAACATGATTCTGCCTTTTTCCGCGAGAACAGCGCACAGTTCGTAGACATCGCTGCATCAATGCCACAGGCTTTTGTCTCATTGAAGATGTCCGGTGCGTCGGGATGCACAAGCGGCTCGCCCTCGCCGGCATAGATGATGCTCTTGAGCCCCTTCTGCCCGAGCAGGCGCAAGTTGCGGACGAGCACGTCTTTTTCCAGCAAACGCGGCTGGTAGCCCATGTAATCCACCGCGCAAAAGATGCAACGATGATTGCAGCCACCAGAGATGCCGATCTCCATCTCGAGCGGGTAAATTGTCTTCCCGCGCAGCCATTTCGTCACCCGTTCTGGGTGGTACAGCAACTTGTGGGAATCCATGCGAATGTTTTCTGCCATTTTACGGTTCTCTCCAATTTATGCTTCGCGTTCTTTCGGAATGCCATACATCACCGTTTCACCCACAGTAAAAGAATGATGGCGCAAGAAGAACGTATAATCTTTCATTTGCTCATGCAGGAAGATAGGAATATCTGCCAAATCATCCAGCGAATGATAGATCGAAATCGCCAGAATTGGACGAGATTCCTTCAGGATCCTTGTTGCTCCATGCAAGGCAGGCAACTCGGCTCCCTCGATGTCCATCTTGAGAAAATCGACGGGTTCGGAAATCAAGCTGTCGAGCGTATCGGTGCGAACCGTAATTTTTTCGTATCCGCTGGCCTGTGCCCCCCCCGGAATCAGTTGTCCTCCCGTAGGGTGCACATCGCTTACTTGGAATTCCAACTCTCCCGGTTTATTCCAAACGCCACAGTTGACGGCTTCTGTCTTCTCCTGAAGGTTCAAATCAGCAGCATGTTTCAGTAAGGTTTGAAACACCGTTGGATTCGCTTCAAAAGCATAAATGCGACGGAATGGATATTGATGATGCGCCAGTTGTCCAAGCATATCGCCTGTATAAGCACCGCAATCCACCAAAACAGATGAATCCCCGAGCAGGCGCGGAACAGGTTCTACAAAATAGTGTTCTTCTGAAGAAGCAATCTCCACAAACCAATCTTGTCGCGGATTTCCGAGCCGCCCATCCGGACGTCGTTCCAATCCCACTTGCTGCAAAACTTCCAGAATCCGTCGCGACATCGCATCCGAAAAGAATTCTTTAATTTCCTTCATTTTCTTCAGCCATGTTTCTTCTGCCTGTTTGAGCTTGAGGATCGTTGTCAATGCTCTTTCTTTGTCGGATACATAGAGACCGAAGATGCTGAAAACCTGGACTGGCAAGGCATGAAGTTTCTGTTCCATCATCTTCGCATAAATGCTTGACAAGATGACGTTCACTGATTGCTTCTCCGCGATCATTGCAAGCTCCATACGTGAAATGACTGGTTTCCCGTCCATCTGCGTCCCCTGTTTTGTCTCGTCATCATCAACACAATATTGTGTTGCGATACCTAAATCATCTAAGATCGCACCAATCTGATGCCCCGTATCGCCTGCTCCATATAAGATGTTGCAACCGTCTGCCAAAAATTGCTTTTTCAGTTGCTGAACATTCTCCTTTGTGATTTCCTGCATGGGATTTTCTCTCTTTCCTCAGTCCAGCAGCCATTGATTTTCCCGCAAAAACTTCGCGCCGATGCGCCAAAGGTTCGGAGCATCAATGCCGTACGGAAAATGATCGATGATGTCGCGGTAGCGTGATTGAAGTTCCTGATCCATGTCATCGTATGTACTTGTATGATCGATTCGTCCATTCAGCTCTTTGATAGCATTCAAAATCTCTTCTGGCGAATTCTTGACAGGGTTCATACCATCTCGTTCGTAGGCGCGGAATGTTCCCGCCGGTGAATTCTTTTCCAGATAGATGGAATTTACTTCATACGTTAGCACTTCTCGCAAAGTCAAATAGCGATGACGACTTTCATCCCACATCTTATTCGGCAATGCAATATCTCGTTCTGGATTAAAATACGCCATAGCATCATATCGTGTCGTAAACATCGGCGCATTCAAAATCAACATGGGCTTTGCCCAAAGCATTGCAAATGTCAATATGCCAGAAAGTCCGCCGACAAAGAACTTTGCCTGACTGACGAGATATACATCCAAGAAATCTGAATGCCGTTCGCTTGTGCAGTCCACCAGATTGGGATGGTCGAGCGTGCCTTCAGCTGCCGTGCCAATGCGGACGGCCTGAATGCCCTGTTCTTGCAGGTAATCGAGCGCCAATGCGTAATCCGAAATGGGGAAATTCCGAAACTTGTCGCGGAAGTCTGGGACGATGCGGTCGCCTTTTTCTTTCTGCAGGAAGACGGGATCGCGATTCGAGATGCAGATGAACGGACAGCGGATGCCGAGAGCCTTGAGTTCTCGTTCTCCCCGCTTGACTTCTTCCGGCGTGAGTTTGAGCCAGCTGTGCGTCACGTCGATTTCACGATTCCATTCCGCCGTCTCTGGCGACCAGCCAAGGAATTCATAACTATTGATGAATTCAAAGCGATCGTCATACCTCTGGTATATATACTGCCAGAAGGCCAGATTCTCTGGCGTCAGCACTTCGGCACCGTCAATGGAGAGCTTCGTAAGCAAATATGGATTCGCGCCGCGCAGTTCTTCGTCGGGACGATGCTCGTGTGCGACGGGATAAAACAACCAGAACTTGCCATCTTTCGTCTTCTGCCGCAGGAACGCCTTTTCGTTCCAGAGCGCTACCGCACCAATGCGGAACACGGCCCAGAACTGGCACTTGATCGTCGGATACTCGGACAGAATCTCCTTTGCCCGTTTCTCGAACTGCTGCTTCTGCTCTGCTGTACACACTGGCGTGGCGGACAGTAGCTCCATCCTCCGTTGCACGAGGACTTTCTTGTGCATTTCGTGCTGCATGTCATCGGGGATGCAGCAGATCTGGTCTTCCGAAAAGCCTTTTTCTACAAGCGTCTTGACGATGCTATCGTGATGGCGTTCGTAAAGTGCGAGCAGGATGCCTGTTTTCTTGTCTGGCTTTACATCCTGCACAGAACGCAGCGGCACGCCGTCGCGCATCTTTCCCTCTGGCACGGGGTCGGTGATCCAGAACGCATCGATGAGACGGCCTCTTCGTTCAAGGAAGTGCTTGACCATGTGGCCATGGTCGGACGCGCCATAGCAGATGAGAGGCTTATGCGCCTTTGCAAATGCGAAGACGTCCTCGATCGTTTTCGCTTTCATGACGACCTCCTCAGACGTTCAGGATGGTTGCAAGGAACTTCAGCAAATCGACCTTCGCGACAGGCTGCGAATTGCCGACGAGGTTCGTCTTGATTGCACCTGCGATATTTGCGAGGAGCGTCGCAAGATCGATCGACGTTTCCTGTGCTGCGCAGAGCGCCGCGATCGCATAAAACGCATCGCCCGCGCCTACTGTGTCTTTGACATGAAGCGTGACGGCTGGGATCTGCGCCTGCTCTTCCCCATGCTGGCCAAGCGCGCCGACCGCGCCCATCGTGACCCATCCCGATGTGCTGCCGAGGTCGTGGCAGAGCTTTCCGAGGAGCTCGTCATTTTCCGCGAGACTCTGGCCGTACGGCATGCGGAGCTCCTGTTCGTCAACGACAAAGGCATCGGCGTGGTGGTATTTCGTGATAATGTTGCGGCCGTGGTTCGAGGAATTCGTCTGGCAATTCAATGCAAGGAAGCGGCTCTTCCGCTCAATGAGCCCGATGGCATGGCTGTCGATAAGGCCATGACCATAATCGCAAACAACGACGAGATCATACTGCGGCAGGAGCTCTTCAAGATTGCGGTAGAAATTCTGGTAACGAACCTGCCGCATCCCCTCAATGTCGAGCAATCGATTAACGGAAAAAAGCTTTTCATACTGCTGCCGAATGGGATGCCTCTTGAGGAAGCGCTTCTTGACGGGCGTCACGAAGTGGCTGTCCTGCACGATGCGGCACTCAACCGGCGGCATCTTCTCGACAATGTAGTCAGCGATATCCTGCTCTGGCCCCATCATGGAAAGAAGCGTGACATGGCCTGCGAAGTTCGCAAGATGGCGGGCAATAGCGAGCGCGCCGCCAGCGTAGCGTTCGCGGAAGTCGTAGCGCGTGGACATGGCCGCATCTTTCGTCGTGAGACCCTGCACCTTGCAAAAGACATAGTCGTCAATGATGATGTCGCCGACGACGAGGACGTTGAGCTTTTCGAAGCTATCAACGATCTTTCGTGCCTGCTCAGCGACATCTGCACCATATTTCTCCCGCAGGCCGCGCGACATCTGCACGACGGCTTCGGGCAGTGCGCCAAAGAAGTTGTTGAGAAGCTTTGTCGAGCTGTAGACTTCGCCCTGCGTGAAGTAGATGCGGCCGCCGTACTGCTCGACGATCTGCTGCTCGGGACCAATGTTGCCAGTCACGTCGCTCGCAGCGTCAGCGTACTCCTGGCCTTTGACGTAAATGTCCGGCTGAACGCATTTCACGACTTCATGGACGGTCACGGCCTCGGAGAGCATGACGTAGTCAACGCAGTCGAGCTCAGAGAGAAACGAGAGACGCTGCTGGTCATTGAAGTACGGACGGCCTGGGCCTTTGTTGACGAAGCGCGCGGCCGTAACGGAGACGACGAGGATATCGCCCTGGGCTTTCGCCTCGCGCAGGTGCTCGATATGGCCATAGTGTAAGAGGTCGAAGACACCGTGGCAGAGAACGATGGTCTTGTGTTCGCGGCGGAAATTGTCACGAAGTTTGGCGAATGCTTCCTTGCTGATGATTTTAGAATTTCCCATAATGTTCCTTCATTTGCTCAGGTACTTGAACCAGTCGGCCGTGGCGTCCTTGATGGTATCGGGCGTCCAGACGGGGGCTTTCTTCCAATAGTCGATATTTTCAAGGATGTGCTGCACGCCTTCTTCGAGCGTGACTTTCGGATGCCAGTCAAGCATCTTGTTGATCTTCGTCGTATCGGCCCAAGTGCAATCTGGTTCGCCCGGGCGCTTCGGGATGTGGACGACGTTCGCATCCTTGCCGCCAAGAAGCTCGACGAGGCGGTTGACGGAGTAGGTGTGCTCACTGCCGACGTTGAAGCGTTGGCCGAGGATTTCCGGATTGTCGGATTTCGCCGCTGTCACAAACGCATCGACGATGTCGGTGACGTAGGTGAAGTCACGCGTCTGCTCCCCTGTGCCGACGATGGTGTAGGGCTTGCCTGCGAGCTTCTGCCCGAGAAAGACGCCAAAGACCGCGCCATACGTGCCGCTCGTGCGGGAGCGCGGCCCGTAGACGTTGAAGAGGCAGAGAGAGACAACGGGGAGCTTGTAGACCTGCGCCCAATGGAGCGCAAGCTCTTCACCGAGGCGCTTCGTCAGCGCGTATGGATACTCAGGACGGATGTCCGCATGCTCATCGGTTGGAAAATGGTCGGGAATGCCATAGCAGGAGGAAGAAGCCGTGTAGAGGAATTTCTTCACGCCTGCTGCTTTCGCCGCCTGCAGGACGGAGAACGTACCATCCACATTTGAATGAAAGTAATCCTGCGGCCGCTGGATGCTCGGCACGATGTCAGCAAGTGCCGCCATGTGAAAGACCCAGTCCACGCCTTCAAACAAAGGTGCAATCTTTTCATGGTCGCAAATATCCGCCTCGACAATCGTCAGATGCGGATCACCCTTGTGATGCGCGAGATTTTCAAGACGGCCTGTACTGCAGTTGTCGATAACAGTGACGTCCTGCCCTTCGGCGAGCAGGCGGTCAACGATATGCGAGCCGATGAAGCCGCAGCCGCCGGTGACAATGGATTTCATATGAAGAAGACTCCTTTTTAGTAACGTTCCATGAGTTCGTCAACAGCCTGCTGCAGGACGAGCTGGTGGATGGATTCGACGATGCCGTATTTATCGCTCGGCACGTAGAAGTTGAATCCGCCGAGCTGGCGGAGCGGATTGTCTGGCGCGAAGCCGGTGAACGTCATGACCGTGCCACCGAGATCATTCATGAGGTGCGCCGCACGCAGGATGTTTTCTGACTGGCCAGAACTCGAGATCGCGACGAGCACGTCGCCCT
>OMZR01000023.1 GCA_900315575.1 uncultured Veillonellaceae bacterium | reverse complement strand
CCAGTCACCAAAGAAACAAAGTACTATCATATAGGAGGAAACCACTATGCCAAGAGTCAAAGTCGGTGTCACGGCACATCGTCGTCATAAAAAGATCCTAAAGCTCGCCAAGGGCTACAAGGGCTCCAAGAGCAAGCAGTTCAAGAAAGCCAACGAGACCGTCATGAAGGCGCTCTACTATGCACGCCGCGACCGCCGTGCAAAGAAGGGCAACTTCCGCCGCCTCTGGATCGCCCGCATCAACGCTGCGGCCCGCACGAACGGCATCTCCTACAGCCGTCTCGTCTGCGGCCTCACGAAGGCTGGCGTCGAAGTCAACCGCAAGATGCTCGCTGACCTCGCTATCAACGATGCAGCCGCATTCACGCAGCTCGTCAACGTTGCGAAAGAGAGCCTGTAATCCGGTATTACGGATCAAATAAATTTGAGTCGAAGGGAAATCCTTCGACTCAAATTTTTATATATGGAGTTTGGATTCAATCATGCAAAAAATCGAAAGTCCGTCCAATCCGAAAATCAAGCTCGCCGCGCAGCTCGCGAAGCGTATGGCGCGCGAAAAGACGGGGAAGTTCCTCGCCGAAGGCGTGCGGCTCGCCGAGATGGCGGCGGCCTCGGACTGGGACATCGACTACGCACTCGTGACGCCGCATGCGGCAGGGGAGCCGCGCGCGGCGGCCGTCATCGCAAAGCTGGAAGAAAACGGCGTCCCCGTCGCCCTCGTGCCCGAAAGCGTCTACCAGAAGGCCGGCGACACCCAGACGCCGCAGGGCCTGCTGCTCGTCCTCGCACAGAAAAAGCGGAGCCTCGATGACCTCGCCCGCCTCACGAAAACCGCCGCCAGCCCAGCCGCTCCCTGCTATGTCGTCCTCGACCGCATCCAGGACCCCGGCAACCTCGGCACCATCCTGCGCACGGCCGATGCAGCAGGCATGGCAGGCCTCATCCTCCTCAAGGGCACGACGGACATCTACAGCCCGAAGGTTGTCCGCGCGGCCATGGGGTCGCTGTTCCACCTGCCCGTCGTCAGCGGCGTCACGGAGGAAGCATTCCTGTCCTTTGCCCGTGAAAGCGGCCTGTGCCTCTACGCCACAGCGCTCGACGCCAAGGCCCGCCCGTATGACGCGGCCGACTTTACCGGCCCGACGGCCATCGTCTTCGGCAACGAAGGGCAGGGCGTCTCAGAGCCCCTCCTCGCGTCATCAGAAACGCTCTACATCCCGATGTACGGCGGCGCCGAATCCCTCAACGTCGCCGTCTCCACCGCCATCGTCCTCTACGAGGCCGTCCGCCAGCGGCATAACTGAGTCATTCCTTCCAGCACGCATACAATGCGACGCATCCCTCCCGTACGTCGAGCATGCATCTGTCCGTCCCTTCTTCCACCACATTGCTGACAGCGTTCGGCTGTCCCTGGCAGAGCGAGGCGTCCGTGAGCGGCCAGTGCGTGCCCTGAAGCGTGACGCCCTCGGCCTCGGCCGTCATCGGCAGCAGCGAGAGAGCCTTCGGCCGCTGCCGGAAGGCCACCGTGAGGCGCTCTCCGCCATGGACGTAGGCCACGAACTCCCTTTCGTCAGCCAGCACGCAGGGCACCTGCACCTGCGCGGCCGAAAAAATCGTGCTGTACGCGTGGTCGAACCGCCCGCCGAACGCGCCCGTCAACAGCAGCACGGCAGCCCCGCCCTCCGTCGCGCGCCGGAGCGCGAGCTGCGTGTCCGTGAAATCCTTTTCGACGGGGTGGCGCTCGACGCGCGCGGCCCGTGCTTCGCCCCAGCGCCAGTTCTCCAGCACCGCGCTGTCCGCGTCGCCAATCAGCAGCGTCGGCGAGAGCCCCGCCCTGCGGCAGGCATCGACGCCGTGGTCGACGGCATAGACGTCCGCCGATGGCCAGGCCCGCCTCCATTCCTGCAGCCACGGGACGGCGGGCGCGCGCCCGCCGAGCACTAGCAGCCGCGCGCGTTCCGGCAGCGGCCGATGAAAGTCGAGCGTTCCCTGCGGCAGATGGATGGTCGTTCGCTCCGACGTTTTCTGCATCTCCATCACGGTCTCCCTTTCCATCTCATTGTTTCCTGTGATATAATAGTTGTATCTTATTTTATCATCTGTGATTTCGGATGGCAATTCGCAGCCGAAAGGAGTCGTTCCGATGTTGAAATTCAGCTTTTACGGACATTCTTGTTTCTGCCTCGATGACGGCACGCACAAAGTCCTGACCGACCCGTTCCTGACGGGGAATCCGAAGGCGGCCATCACGGCCGATAAGGTCGAGGCGGACACCATCCTGCTCTCGCATGCGCATGGCGACCATTTCGGTGACGCGCAGGCCATCGCGGCACGCACGGGCGCAGACGTTGTCGGCGTGCCGGAGGTGCTCGGCCTGCTCGACCTCCCGGCCGCGAAGCTCCACGGCATGAACCTCGGCGGGTCTCTCAATCTGCCGTTCGGCAAGGTGCGCATGACGCTTGCGCAGCACAGCAGCGGCGTCGCCGGCGGCATCGCCTGCGGATTCGTCATTTACATGGGCGGCAAGGTGCTCTATTTCGCGGGCGACACGGCGCTGTTCTCCGACATGCAGCTCATCGGCAGGAAAGACCCGCTCGATTATGCGATGCTGCCGATCGGCGACAACTACACGATGGGCCTCGAGGACGCGGCGCTCGCGGCGAAGTGGCTCGGTGTGCGCCATGTCATCCCGATTCATTACGATACGTGGCCGATCATCGCGCAGGACGTCGAGAAATACAAGGAAGTCACGGAGTCGATGACGCCGGCGAAAGTCGACATCGTGCGTCCGGGCGAAACGATCGAGCTCGCATGACAGCAAGACCAAAACTCCTCGTGCTGCTCGGCCCGACGGCGGTCGGGAAGACGGCGCTTTCTATCGAGCTCGCGAAGGCGCTTGATACGGAAATCATCTCAGGCGACTCGATGCTCATTTATCGCGGCTTCGACATCGGTGCGGCGAAGCCGGACATAGAGGAGCGGCAGGGCATCGTCCACCACCTCGTCGACATCCGCGAACCGTGGGAAAGCTATAGCGTCCAGGAGTTCCAGCAGGAGGCGGACGCCTGCATCCGCGAGATGGCCGCGCGCGGGAAAATGCCGTTCCTCGTCGGCGGCACGGGGCTCTATGTCCAGTCGCTCGTCGAAGGGTATGTGTTTAACGAAACGGGCAGCGACCCCGCGTATCGCGCGAAGCTTCTGCGCATGGCGGAAATCGAGGGCGGTGCGGCCGTCTATGACCTGCTCTGCCGCACGGACCCTGAGGCGGCGAAGACCATTCATCCGAACAATGTCCGCCGCGTCATCCGGGCCCTCGAAGTCGCAAACCTTGGCGGCGAATCCATTTCGCGCGAAAAGGGCGAGCCACCCTACGACGCCTTTGTCGCAGGGCTCACGCGGCCGCGTCCCGAGCTCTATGACCGCATCAACGAGCGCGTGCGGCAAATGTGGGCGGACGGCCTCGCGGACGAAGTGCGCGGCCTGCTCGCCCGCGGCGTCACGCGCGGGATGCAGGCCATGCAGGGCATCGGGTACAAGGAGACGGCGGCGTTCCTCGCGGGGGACTGCACGGAGCAGGAGGCCATCACGGCCATCCAGACGGCGACGCGCCATTTCGCGAAACGCCAGCTGACATGGTACCGCCGCATGAAGTACATCCATTGGTACGATGCGACGGCGCCTGCGGAAAAATTTTTGAACGAGATTCTTTCCGACGTGAGAGGATTTTTCAAAAAAAGGTCGAATCTAGATAGCGTATAAGAGAAAAAGGGAGACGGAAAGTGCTTCCTAATTATGTTGCTCTTGATGCTATGAGGTGATTGCATTGGCTATGAAACAGATTAATTTGCAGGACAGCTTCCTGAACCAGGTGCGCAAGGAGAATGTACCCGTGACGGTGCATCTCGTCAACGGCTTCCAGATCAAGGGAAATGTCCGCGGCTTCGATAATTTCACGGTGATCATCGATTCGATGGGAAAGCAGCAGATGATTTACAAGCACGCCATCTCGACCGTGACCCCGGCCCGCCCGATCAGCGGCAGCTTCACGGGCGAGAAAGCGGAGAAGGGCGAGCAGCCGAAGAAGGCGAAAGAGCCGAAAGAAGCGTGAAACCGAGGAGCTTTCCCCTGCGGGGGAGAGCTTTTTTCGTCTGGAGGTCGAGAGCGTGGAAAGACAGCGAGGATTCGAGATCGTCGGAGCGTATGCGGGGCGCGGCATCCATCTGCCGCAGCGCAGGACGGCTGCGAGCGCGGGATATGACATCGAGGCGGCAGAGGACACGGCGGTCGGGCCCGGGCGCGTCGCGCTCGTGCCGACCGGACTCAAAGCCTATATGCAGCCCGGTGAGGTGCTGCTGCTGACCATCCGTTCGAGCCTCGCGGCAAAGCACCAGCTCATGCTCGCCAACAGCGTCGGCGTCATCGACGCGGATTATTACAACAATCCCGGCAACGAAGGCCACATCCAGGTCGCCATCTACAACGCGGGCGCCGAGGCGTACACTGTCAAAAAAGGCGAACGCATCGCGCAGGGCATGTTCTTTGCGTACCGCACTGTCGATGGCGACACGGCAGGCACAGGCGCCGCGCGCACCGGCGGCTTCGGGTCGACGGGGAAGGACTGACACGATGGAAGATCTAGATCTCTTTGCTGCGGCGGCAGAGGCTTCAGACGGCGGCGCGGCCAGCCGTTTTGCGCCGCTGGCGCAGCGGATGCGGCCGCGGACGTTCGAGGAATTCATCGGCCAGCAGGAGGCCGTCGGGCCCGGCCGGTTCCTGCGGCGCATGATGGAGCAGGATCATGTGCCGTCCATGATTTTCTACGGGCCGCCCGGCACGGGCAAGACGACGCTCGCGCAGATGATCGCGGGCCTCACGCACAGCGCGTTCCAAAAACTCAACGCCGTCGCGTCGGGCATCGCCGACATCCGCGCCATCGTCAAAGAGGCCGAGGAGAACCGCAAATACTACCAGAAGCGCACGATCGTCTTCATCGACGAAATCCACCGCTTCAACAAGAGCCAGCAGGACGTCCTGCTGCCCTACGTCGAGGATGGGCGGCTCGTCCTGATCGGCGCGACGACGGAGAATCCTTTTTTCGAGGTCAATCATGCGCTGCTGTCGCGCCTGCGCGTTGTGCGGCTTCAGAAACTCACGGACGGGCAGATTGTCCGCATCCTACAGCAGGCTTTGGGCGACAAGGAGCGCGGCCTCGGCGCACAGCATCTCACGGCCGAGGATGGCGTCCTCGCATCGATTGCCCAGTTTGCAGGCGGCGATGCGCGCATGGCGCTGAATCTCCTCGAAGAGATGGCGGCCATGCTGCCGCCGACGGGCGGTGCTCTGACGCAGGAACTCATGGAGAGCATCGTCGGCGAGCGCGTCCAGTCGTACGACAAGAAGGGCGACAACCACTACGATACGGCGTCGGCCTTCATCAAAAGCATGCGCGGCAGCGACCCCGACGCGGCGCTCCATTATCTCGCGCGGATGCTCGCAGGCGGCGAGGATGTCAATTTCATCGCGCGGCGCATCGTCATCTGCGCGTCGGAGGACGTCGGCAACGCCGACCCGATGGCGCTTGTCGTCGCGATGGCGGCCGCACAGGCCGTGCAGTTCGTCGGCCTCCCCGAGGCGCGCATCACGCTCGGCCAGGCCGTCACCTACGTCGCCTCGGCGCCAAAGAGCAACGCGGCCTATCTCGGCATCGACGCGGCGCTCGCCGACGTCAGGGGAAAGAATTGCGGCGGCGTCCCGCTGCACCTTCGCGACTCGCATTACAAGGGCGCCGCGAAGCTCGGCCACGGGCAGGGGTATGTCTATCCGCACGACTTTGAAGGCCATTTCACGAAACAGCAGTACCTGCCCGACGCGCTCGTCAGGGCGCGGGCGCATTACTACAAACCCACCGACATCGGGCGGGAAAAGGCGATGGGGGAGTACCTGCACCGCTGCTGGCCGGAACGGTACTGAAGGAGAAATCACATGAAACTATCCACGAAGGGAAGATACAGCGTCACGGCGCTCTACGAACTCGCGCAGCATTACGGGCAGGGCATCGTGCCGCTCAAGACCATCGCCGTGAGCCAGGGCCTTTCCGAGAATTATCTCGAACAGCTCATGGGCACGATGCGCAAGGCCGGCCTCGTCACGAGTACGCGCGGCGCGCAGGGCGGCTACGAACTCGCGCGTGCGCCGGAAGACATCACGATCTGCGACATCATTACGGCGGCCGAGGGGCCGATCGCCCTCGTCGACTGCCTGCTCGAAGGGGAGAAGGCCGCCCATTGCGCCCGCGCGAGCGAATGCGTGACGCGCGGCATCTGGGAAAAAGTCTGCGATAGCATCAACGACGTCCTCGCGAGCATCACGCTCGCCGACCTCTGCAAAGGCGACGGTCGGAAACGCATGGGGTGCGCGGGATGATTTATTTGGACTATGCCGCGACGACGCCTGTTGACCCGCGCGTGCTCGCTGTCATGGAAAAAGAGCTCGCCGACGTCTACGGCAACGCCTCAAGCCTCTACGCCCCCGGCCGCACGGCACGCAGTCATGTCGAGGCCGCGCGGCGGCAGGTGGCGGCGCTTTTGGGCGCATCGCCCTCCGACATCTTTTTCACGAGTGGCGGCAGCGAGAGCGACAATGCGGCGCTCAAAGGCATGGCGTTCGCGCGGCGCGAGAAAGGCATGCCCTGCGGCATCGTGACATCCGCCATCGAGCACCCGGCCGTGCTGCGGACGTGCAAATGGCTCGAAAAGCAGGGCTTTCCCGTCACGTACCTGCCTGTCGATCGCGCGGGGCGCGTCTCGCCGGATGACCTCGAGGCCGTGCTGTCTGCGGGCTTCACGGCGCGCAGGGAGGCCGGCATCGTCAGCATCATGATGGCGAACAATGAGGTCGGCACGATCGAGCCCGTGCGCGAACTTGCCGCCATCGCGCATGACCATGGGGCCGTCTTCCATACGGACGCTGTCCAGGCGGCGGGTCATCTCCCCATCGACGCCCCTGCGCTCGGCATCGACGCCCTTTCGCTCTCCGGCCACAAGCTCTATGGGCCGAAAGGCATCGGCGTGCTGTACCTGCGGCGCGGCGTCATCATGGACCCGCTCATCCACGGCGGCCAGCAGGAGCGCGGCCTGCGCGCGGGCACAGAGAACGTCCCCGCCATCGTCGGCCTCGGCTGCGCGGCGGAAATCGCGCAGGAGGAGATGGCGGCAGAGCAGGAGCGGCTGCGCCAGCTTCGAGAGCTTCTTTGGAATGGGATTGCTGCCATTCCTGGCAGCTTTCGCAACGGGCCTGTGGATGCAGCGGCCAGCCTTCCAGGTACACTGAATTTCGGCATCGAGGAGATTCGCCGTGATACCCTGCTGATCCGGCTGGACCTCGCGGGCTTTGCTGTTTCTGCTGGAAGTGCGTGCAGTGCAGGTTCGCTGGAGCCTTCTCATGTACTGAAAAACATGGGGATCTCCGATACACGCGCGCAGTCCTCTATGCGTGTGACGCTTGGCCGTCAGACGACGGAGGGAGAAATCCATGCTTTTGTAGAAGCACTCCGTCGTGCGACAGAAGATATTCGCGGACGTCATAGATCGTGCGGGAAAGGTTGACGCAGCTTCTTTTCATCTGCTATAATGAGTGCGTTCCTGCGGATGTGGCGGAACTGGCAGACGCGCTGGATTTAGGATCCAGTGCCGCAAGGCGTATGGGTTCGACCCCCTTCATCCGCACCAGAAATTTCACGGCACGCCTGCAAATGGCATGCCGTTTCTTGCTATATGGAGAATGTTCGTTTTTATGGAAGAAAGACCCATTCCAGAAATCGTCCGGGAAAAGCTGAAGCTCTTGCCCGAGAATCCCGGTGTCTACATCATGAAGGACGTGACGGGCAAGATCATCTACGTCGGCAAGGCTGTCGTGCTGAAGAACCGCGTGCGGCAGTATTTCCAGAGCCAGCGCAACCACACACCGAAAGTCCGCGCGATGGTCGCGAAGGTCGCGGATTTCGAATTCATTATGACGGCGAGCGAAGTCGAGGCGCTGATCCTCGAATGCAATCTCATCAAGAAGCACCGGCCGCGCTATAATATCAGCCTGAAGGATGACAAGTCGTATCCCTACGTCAAGGTCACATTGCAGGATGATTTCCCGCGCGTCTTTCTGACACATCGTATTCTGAAAGATGGCGCGCGCTACTTCGGTCCCTATACAAATGTGACGGCCGTGCACGAGAGCCTGAAGCTCCTGCGGCGGCTGTTCCCGCTGCGGAACTGCAAGACGCTGCAAGACCGGCCATGCCTCGAATGCGCCGTGCGTGGGCAAGGTCACAAAAGAGGAGTACGGCGCGATGATCCGCTCCGTGCTGCTGTTCCTCGAAGGGCGCACAGCAGACGTCGAAAAAGAGCTGGAATATCGCATGAAGGCGGCGGCCGAAGCCTATCATTTCGAACTCGCAGCGCGGCTACGCGACCAGCTTGCGGCCGTCCGAAAAGTCGCGGAGAAGCAGAACATCGTAACGGGTGCGGGCGATCAGGATGCCATCGGCATGGCGCGGTCGGAAATCGGCGTCTGCGTGCAGGTCTTCTTCATCCGCTCGGGCAAAATGATCGGTCGTGAGCACTTCCTGTTGCAAGGGAGCGAGGACGAGTCGAACGAGGCTTTGCTTGCAGCATTTTTGCAGCAGTATTACCATCGCGCAATGTTCATTCCACGCGAAATCCTTTTGCCGATGGATTTGGCGGAAGTCTCACTGCTCGAAACATGGCTGGCAGAGAAGAAGGGCGTGAAGGTGCAGCTGCTCGTTCCACAGCGCGGCACGAAGCACGACATCGTTGCGATGGCGGCCAGCAACGCCGAGAAATTCCTCTCGGACGAAGCCGTGCGCATCCGGCAGACGAACGCGCAGACGCTCGGCGCCGTCGAGGAGCTTGGCCGCTATCTCGGGCTCAAGAACCCGCCGAACCGCATGGAATGCTTCGACATTTCGCATATCCAGGGCTCGGAGACCGTCGCTTCGATGGTCGTCTTCGAGGGCGGCCTGCCGAAGAAATCGGATTACCGCCGCTTCAAGATCAACAGCACGGAAGGGAAGCCCGACGACTTCCTCTCGATGCGCGAGGTCACGCAGCGGCGCTATGGCGACCAGCCAGAGTCAGAGCTCCCAGACCTCATCGTCATCGACGGCGGCAAGGGACAGCTCTCGTCGGCGCTGGAAATCATCCGCGGCGCGGGGCACAAGGACGTGCCGGTCGTCGGCCTCGCGAAGCAGTTCGAGCTCGTGTTCCGCGAGGGCGAGAGCGACCCCGTCGTCCTGCCGCGCCACAGCCAGGCGCTCTACCTCATCGAGCGCATCCGCGACGAGGCGCACCGCTTCGCCATCACATATCACCGCAATCTGCGAGGCAAGCGCAATCTCGTCTCGGTGCTCGACCACATCGTCGGCATCGGCCCCGCGCGCCGCAAATCGCTCTGGAGCACGTTCGGCACGATGGCCAAAATCAAGGCCGCGAGCATCGACGAGCTCGCGCAGGCGCCGGGCATGAACCGTCCGGCCGCCGAAGCCGTCTACCAATTCTTCGCCGCACAGCGCGCATGGAAAGGAGAGCATGCATGACATATACCGATTTACATATCCATTCGCTCGTCTCCGACGGCAGCATGACGCCGGAAGAGATTGCTGCGTATGCAAAGAAGCGCGGCCTCTCGGCCTTTGCGCTGACGGATCACGACAACATCGCAGGCGACGCGGCGGCTGAAAAAGCGGCGCGCGAGCTCGGCCTCGGCTTCGTGCCCGGGATGGAGCTTTCCGTGCGCTTTCATGGGCGCAAGCTCCATATCGTCTGCCTTGGCTTTGACCGCGAGCATCCATCGTTTCGGAAATTCTACAAAAAAGTGCGCGCGTCGAAAGAGGCGAAGATTCATGAAATCGTCTCTTTCGTGCGCGCGCGCGGCATCAAGATCACGATGGAGGACGTCGAGCGCTTTGCCTACGGCCTCGCGGACCGTTATGCCATCATGCGCTATCTCGTCTCGCTCCATCTCTACGAGCACGCGCAGCCGCTCTGGGACAACTACCTCGACCCGGCCGTCCATGCGCTCGGCCTCGACGGCATCATCGAGCCCGAGGAAGCGCTGCCCATCATCCACGAAGCGGGCGGCATCACATCGCTCGCGCATTTCCACAAGCGCATCGGCCTCAAGGGTATGACGCGTGCGGAGCAGGAGGCCACCGTTGCCGAACTTCATGCGCTCGGCCTCGACGGCATGGAATGCTGGTATCCAAACTACACGGAGGACGACCGCGCCTTTGCTGCGCATCTCATCGAAACTTATGACCTGCTGCCGACAGCAGGTACGGATTTCCACGGCACGAACCGCCCGGAGATCGACATGGGGAGCGGCCTCGGAAGCGACCTCGCCATTCCGGGCCGCATCTTTACAGGCGTCACGGCGCGCGTGAAAAAATTCGTTCTGCCCACCTGATAACCTCCATTGATGGTAAAATAGAAATTGTGTATTTTTTCGTTGCTTTTTCGACGGCAGTTTGCTATAATCAAGACGTAGAAAATCACAGGGCCGAGCTCAGAGGCCGGCCGCGTGACAGAAGAAGATGGAGCGTTCCTCATGGTTCAGTTGAGAGATGCGTCGTCTAGCTTTAAGGAGGCTGTTTGAATTATGAAAGTAACAGTTGTTGGTGCAGGTAATGTCGGTGCTACGGTCGCAAACGTCCTCGCGCAGAAGAACTTTGCCAGCGAAGTCGTCCTCGTCGATATCAAGGAAGGCGTTTCCGAAGGCAAGGCTATGGACATCATGCAGACGGCACATCTGCTGAACTTCGACACGACGGTCACGGGCGTCACGGCGAAGATCGGCGATGAGGAAGGCTACGCTCCGACGGCTGGCTCCGACGTCGTCGTCATCACCTCCGGCATGCCGCGCAAGCCGGGCATGAGCCGCGAAGACCTCATCGGCGTCAACGCAAAGATCGTCAAGAGCGTTGTCGACCAGGCCCTCAAGTATTCCCCGGACGCCATCTTCATCATCATCTCGAACCCGATGGATGCTATGACGTTCCTCACGCTCAAAGACAGCAAGCTTCCGCGCAACCGCGTCATCGGCCAGGGCGGCATGCTCGACAGCAGCCGTTTCCGTTATTTCCTCAGCAAGGCTCTCCAGAAGGCTGGCTATCCGGCAACTCCGACGGACATCGACGGCATGGTCATCGGCGGCCACAGCGACAAGACGATGGTTCCTCTGACGAGCATCGCTACGTATCGCGGCATCCCTGTGAAGCAGCTCCTCACGAAAGAGCAGCTTGACGAGGCTGTTGCCCAGACGAAGGTCGGCGGCGCTACGCTGACGAAGCTCCTCGGCACGTCCGCTTGGTATGCTCCGGGCGCTGCTGCTGCAGCCATGGTCGAGGCCATCGCTCTCGATGCCAAGAAGCTCATTCCGTGCTGCGTCTACCTCGATGGCGAGTATGGCGAGAAAGACCTCTGCATCGGCGTTCCGGTTCTCCTCGGCAAAGACGGCGCAGAGAAGATTGTCGAGTACAAGCTCGAAGGCGACGAGAAAGCCAAGTTCGACGAGTCCGTCCAGGCAGCTCGCAACACGAACTCCAAGCTCGGCGATGCACTGAAATAAGTCGCTCCGCTGATTTTTATCAGCTTACTTGCAAAGAAGCCTCCCTCCTGTTCGAGGGAGGCTTCTTTCATGCTTGAAACTGGGAAAGGAAGATGCAGATGACAGATGAAGACTACATGCGCGAGGCTTTGCGCGAGGCGCAGGCAGCCTATGACATCGGCGAAGTGCCGATTGGCGCCGTACTCGTCAACGAGGCGGGGGAGATTGTCGCGCACGGCCACAACCTGCGCGAGACGACGCACGATGCGACGGCGCATGCTGAAATGATTGCCATCCGTGCGGCTTGCGAAACACTCGGCCGCTGGCGGCTTTCAGGCCTCACGCTCTACGTGACGATCGAGCCGTGCCCGATGTGCGCGGGTGCCATCGTCATGAGCCGCGTCGATCGCGTCGTCTATGGCAGCACGGATGCAAAGGCCGGCGCCTGCGAGTCGCTCTTCAACATCCCGGGCCATCCCGCGCTGAATCATGCGCCCGAGATGACAGCAGGTGTCTTGCAGGAGGAATGTGCGGCCATCATGAAGCGATTCTTCCGCGAGCGGCGGGAAAAGAGAAAAGTGCAAAAAAACAGTGCATCTTCTTGACGCTTTTTTTCATAACCGATATAATGGAATAATAAGCAACTGGACAATGTTGCAGGGAAGCACATCAAGGCCAGAGAACGGAATCAGGTGAATGGAATGAGACCAGACCGCAAGGCGCCGCCGATTGAGCCAGAGACGGATCCGAATGCCGAGAAGAAGGCCGTCGCGCTCCAGTATGATCAGCAGCGCGACCGTGCGCCGCGCGTGACGGCGAAGGGGCGCGGCTATGTCGCGGAGAACATCCTCGCGGCGGCACAGAAGCATACGGTGCCGATCTACCAGAACAAGACGCTCGTCAACATGCTGATGGCACTCGAGCTCGACCGCGAGATCCCGCCGGAGCTCTACCGCTCCATCGCCGAGGTCATGGCCTACGTCTACCGCATGGACCGCGAGCGCGGCGAGCGGAAGAAGCAGGAGCCGACGCCATGAAAAAGCAGCAGCTCGGACGCGCAGGCGAGGAAGAAGCCGCCGCGTTTCTCAAAAAGAAGGGCTATGTGCTCGCGGCGCGCAATTACCGCGCGAAAGTCGGCGAGATCGACATCATTGCCTGGCAGGACGCGCAGACGCTCGTCTTCGTCGAGGTCAAGACGCGTACGGGCCTCTCGTATGGAAAGCCTGCCGAGGCCGTGAACTATTACAAGCAGCGAAAGATCATCCGCACGGCGCAGTGGTACTTGCTTGAAAAGCACATCGATGGCTGCCGCTGCCGTTTCGACGTCATCGAGGTCTATGCGATGACGGCCGGCGCGTGGAAGGTTCGTCAGATCGAGGGCGCGTTTGAAATGTGATGGGAGGCTTTGGATGTTTGCAAAATCGTATGGTGCGACGACGCTCGGCGTGGACGGGCTCATCATCGACGTGGAAGTCGATGCGGGGTACGGACTGCCTGCGTTCGACATCGTCGGCTTGCCAGACACGGCGGTGCGTGAGAGCAAAGAGCGCGTGCGCACAGCCATCAAGAACTCGGGACTCAAGCTCCAGCAGGAAAAAATCACGGTCAACCTCGCGCCCGCTGACATCCGCAAGGACAGCCCCGGACTCGACCTGCCCATCGCTGTAGGACTTCTCGCGGCGCATGGGCTTTTTCCTGTAAAGAAAATCGAAGGCTGCCTGTTTTCGGCCGAGCTTTCGCTCGAAGGCGAGTGCCGCCCCGTGCAGGGCGTGCTGCCGATGGCAATCGCAGCCAAGGAGCAAGGGTTCCGTGCCATCTTCGTCGCGCCTGCAAATGCGAATGAAGCACTGCTCGTGCAGGGACTTACGGTCTATGCCGTTGCGACGCTCGCAGAGCTCGTGGCGTTCCTTAAGGGCGAAAAGGAGCTCGCACCTGCCGAGGCGCGGCCAATTTCGGAGGGCGGGGCGGGCTGGACGGATGACTTTGCCGACGTGCAGGGGCAGTTTGCCGCGAAGCGGGCGCTCGAAATCGCGGCGGCGGGCGGGCACAATGTGTTGATGGTCGGCGTGCCGGGCAGCGGCAAGACGATGCTCGCGCGGCGCATGAGCTCGATCCTGCCCGCGCTGACGCCTGAAGAAGCGCTCGAGGTCACGAAGATTTACAGTATCGCAGGTCTTCTCTCGCATGATGGCGGCCTCGTGACGCAGCGGCCATTCCGTGCGCCGCACCACACGACAAGCATGACGGCGATGATTGGCGGCGGCAGCATCCCACGTCCCGGCGAGGTCACGCTCGCGCATCATGGCGTATTGTTCCTCGACGAACTGCCGGAGTTTGGCAAATCGACACTTGAGGTCTTACGCCAGCCCTTGGAAGATCGGTCCATCCTCGTGAGTCGCGTCCATGCCTCGTTGACATTTCCGTCGTCGTTTATGCTGATTGCGGCGATGAATCCATGCCCGTGCGGCTACCATGGCGACGAGTCGGGCGGTCATACGTGCGAGTGTACGCCGGGGGAGATCAAGCGCTACACGCGGAAGATTTCGGGGCCGCTTTTAGACCGCATCGACATCCACATCCGCGTGCCGCGCGTCGAGTACAAGGAGCTCGCCTCGCGCGAGCAGGCCGAGCCGTCGTCTGCCATCCGTGCCCGCGTGGAAGCGGCGCGTGAGATCCAGCACGAACGGCTGAAAACGTATGGCATCTATTCGAACGCGCAGATGAACCACGCGATGATCCAGCGGCTCTGCCCGCTGGAGGACACGGCGCAGCAGCTGCTGCAGGCGGCATTTGAAAAGATGCATCTTTCCGCGCGCTCGTATGACCGCATCATCAAGGTCGCGCGCACGATTGCCGACCTCGCGGGCGGCGGTCCGATCGGCCCGCGCGAAATCGGCGAAGCGATCAAGCTCCGCAACGATGTCGGGCTGAGCCTCGAATGAATCAGGAGGATTTTCTTTGGAGGAAAGAACATGCTGACGGCGCAGGTCTTCGTCAATGTGCCGGTCAAGAGCATTGCAAAACCCTATACATATCGCGTGCCAGACACCCTCGCGCAGGTGGGAGCGGGCTGGCGCGTCCTCGTACCCTTCGGCGGCCGGAAAGTCGAAGGGTTTGTTGTTTCTGTGGCGGAAAAAAGCGCGGAGGAGCTTGCGGGAATCAAGCTCAAGGACATCCTTGCTTGCGTCGATGAAGAGGCGTGGTTCACCCCCGTGCTGCTCAAGGCCGCGCGGTGGCTCGCTGATTTCTATCTTTGCTCGCTTGCAGAAATCATGCGGCTCTTCATGCCGGGCAAGAGCGGCGTCAAAATCACGGTCGAATACGTCGTGGACGAATCACAGGAAAGCCATGTCCTGCTCGGCATGGCATCGTATCGCAGGCTCTATGACTATGTGGCGGAAAACGGGCCCGTGCGGCGGGCCGCACTCCGAAAGGCGCTGCCCGAGCTCGCGGACGAACTGCCTGCCATGCTCGAAAAGCTCACAGGCTACCATGTGCTGACGAAGGAGTATGCGGCCGAAAAGCGCGACGCCGCGCTGTATGAACGCTATGTCGTCTTGAAGGAAGCATTGACACCCGAACGGGAAAAAGAGTTTTCCCGCCGCCGCGCTCAGCTCGCGCTCTGGCGTTACCTCGCGGCGCATGATGGCACGGCGAGCCTCAAGGAACTTGAAAGCGAGGTCATCCGTGCTGAGGCGGCAAAGAAGCTCGCGGCGGCTGGCATCGCCGTCATCCGCCGCCGCCGCATCCTGCGCGACAGCTATGCAGGAGCCGCGCGCGTCCACGAACCGCGTACGCTGACGGCGGAACAGCAGCAGGCGGTCGAGGCTGTGCGCCCGTCAATGGAGGCGGGGGAGTACCACGGTTTCCTGCTCTATGGCGTCACGGGCAGCGGCAAGACGCAGGTCTATATCGAGCTCGCGCGTCTCGTGCGCGAGCTCGGCCGCAAAGTCATCGTGCTCGTGCCCGAGATTGCTTTGACAGGCCAGCTCGTGCGCGCGTTCCAATCGTATTTTGCCGGTGACATCATCGTCATGCACAGCCGCCTGACGCTCGCCGAGCGCAACGATGCCGTCATCCGCGTGCGGCGCGGGGAGGCGGGCATCATCATCGGTGCGCGGTCGGCGCTTTTCACGCCCGCCGATGATGTCGGTCTCATCATCCTTGACGAGGAGCAGGACATGAGCTACAAGCAGGACGAGTCGCCGCGCTACCATGCGCGCGTCGTCGCCGAAGAGCTCGCGCACCTGCATCATGCCGTGCTGCTGCTCGGCAGCGCGACGCCGTCGCTCGAAACGTATCACCGCGCCAAGACGGGCGAGCTGACGCTTCTCACAATGCGCCGCCGCGTCGGCGACATCCCGTTGCCCGAAGTCTCGTGTGTCGATATGCGGCAGGAGCTTCGCATGGGCAATCGCCACATCATTTCGCGGCCGCTCGAAGCGCTGATCCGAAAGACCATCGCGGCGCACGAGCAGCTCATCATCATGCTGAACCGGCGCGGCTACTCGACATTCGTCATGTGCCGTTCGTGCGGCGAGGTCATCCATTGTCCCGACTGCGGCATGCCGCTCGTCTATCACGAGACGAAGCATGGCGGCAAGCTGCTTCTCTGCCATCACTGCGACATCCGCCAGCCCGTGCCGGACATCTGCCCGAAATGCGGCAGCCGCTACATCAAGTATTTCGGCTCGGGCACGGAAAAGCTTGAGCAGGAGCTCCGCGCCCTCGTGCCTGAAGCGCGCATCGAGCGCATGGACCGCGACACGACGGGCGGCAAGTTCGCGCATCAGGAAATCCTCGGCCGTTTCCGCCGCGGCGCGTTCGACATCCTCTTGGGCACGCAGATGGTCGCGAAAGGCCACGACATCCCGAACGTCACGGCTGTTGGTATCATCAGCGCCGACGCGAGCCTCAACCGGCCCGACTTCCGCGCGGCCGAACGCTGCTTCATGCTGATCACGCAGACGGCCGGACGGGCAGGCCGCCACACAGCGGGCGGCGAACGCGGCCACGTCCTCGTGCAGACGTATAATACGGAGCACTACGCCGTCCAGTGCGGCATCCATCAGGATTACGAGGGATTCTACCAGAAAGAAATCGCTCTGCGAAAAGCCATGGGCTATCCTCCCTTCACGCGCCTCGTCAAGCTGCTGTTCCAAAACACGGACGAAACCGCTGCGAAACAGTCCGCGCTCGCCTTCGTCCAAGCGTTCCAGCAGCGCTATCCCGGAGGCGTCTCCACTCCGCTCGGCACGCCGCCGAAAACAAACACCGTCATCGGCCCCGCGCCCGCGCTCATTGCCTGCTTCCGCGGTACGTATCGCTTCGTTGTCCTCATCAAGGCACTTGATATTGAAGACGTCCGTCAGTTTCTGCGCGAGCAGGGACTGCACCTGCGAACAGACGTTGCTATCGACATTGATCCGATTACGGTGATGTGAAGAATGTTGCTGAAGTACTTTAATAACGTTCTGCATGCTTGTCAGGCTTCAGCATCCTACTACTCCCACCACCGCTTCGCGGTCCCCCTCCCTCTAGAGGGAGGCTGCTGGAGAAGATATGCTCCCCGACAGATGGATTGGATGCGCTGATCCGCCCCTCTTTTTTCCAGCGCGAACTAGGGATAGCCCCAGAGTCCGCGAGTTGCGGAATATCTTCGGGAGGGCGGGGGCTTCCATAAGGAAACTTTTAGCTGTAAGGAAACGGAAAAAATCGAGGTAGCTCGATGTGAACTCAACGCTTCAAAAACCATCGAGCCTCGCAGGCCGTGTCAGCGTTGTTTCCGTTGGAAGCCCCCGCCCGACCGCGACCGCAAGCCAACCTCCGCGACCGCGCGCCCTCATCCTTTCTTTTCCATTGAAATCCCCCGCGAACTGTGGTAAGATAGAGCATAACTTGTGATGAAGAAGGAAAGTAGCCGTCACGTGCGTCGAAAGAGAGTCCCGTTGCTGGAAAGGGATGATGGCGCGGGCTGTGAAGTTCCCTTCGGAGCAGCCGGGGGAAGCGCCAAGCGCGTGGTAGTCCGGACGCTGGCCGCGCACGGCTTTTCAAAGAAAGTAACAAATCAGGGTGGTACCGCGAAGACATGTCTCCGCCCCTGCTATGATGGCGGGGACGGAGCTTTTTTATTTAGGGAGCCAATGCGAAAATCCGTCCGCCCGTCTTGTCGCATCTTTTCCGTCCTCTCTGCGTCACCAAATCCTCGACGTAGCTCTGCTACGCCTTGCGGTTTGGTTCCTTGATAGGACGAAAAATCTGCGGCAATCCAGACGAACGTCTCTTCGCATTGGCTCCCCCGGAACCACCGGCGTTTTTATTCATTCCTTTTTAGGAGGTAGTTTTTCTCTATGATGGAAGAAAAGATCGAACAGCTGAAGGCACAAGCTGCCGAAGCCATCCAGCATGCGGCCGGGAATCTCTCGGAGCTCGATGACATCCGCGTCAAGTTCCTCGGCAAGAAGGGCGAGTTCACGTCCATCCTGCGCGGCATGGGGGCGCTTGCGAAAGAGGATCGCCCGAAGGTCGGCAAGATCGTCAACGAGGCGAAGGCGCAGATCGAGGCGCTGATTGCCGAGAAGAACGAGGAGCTCAAAGCGCGCGCGCTCGCGGACAAGCTCGCAAGCGAGAAAATCGACGTCACGCTGCCGGGCCGCACGCAGCCGCTCGGCCATCTGCATCCGCTGACGCTGACGCTCGAGCGCATCAAGGACATTTTCTTCCGCATGGGCTTCTCCGTCGAGGAGGGCCCGGAAATCGAGAAAGATTACTTCAACTTTGAAGCGCTGAACCTGCCGAAAGACCACCCGGCGCGTGACATGCAGGATTCGTTCTACATCACGGAGGACATCCTCATGCGCTCGCAGACGTCGCCGGTGCAGGCGCGCACGATGCAGAAGAACGACCCGAACACGCCAATCCGCATGATCGCGCCGGGTCGCGTCTATCGCCGCGACGAGTATGATGCGACGCATTCGCCGATGTTCACGCAGGTCGAGGGCCTCGTCATCGACAAGGGCATCACGATGGCGGACCTCAAGGGCACGCTCGAACTCTTCCTGCATCAGATTTTCAGCGAGGACGTCAAGATTCGTCTGCGTCCGAGCTTCTTCCCCTTCACGGAGCCGTCGGCCGAGGTCGACATTTCCTGCGTCATGTGCCACGGCAAAGGCTGCAAGGTCTGCAAGGGCACGGGCTGGCTCGAAATCCTCGGCGCCGGCATGGTGCATCCGCACGTCCTCGAAATGAGCGGCTACGATCCGAATGTCGTCAGCGGCTTCGCGTTCGGCATGGGCGTCGAGCGCATCGCGATGCTGTCCTACGGCGTCGATGACCTGCGCCTCTTCTACGACAACGACATGCGCTTCCTGCGCCAGTTCTGATTTTGTGAAGGAGAACAAACAACATGCAAGTTTCCATTCAGTGGTTGAAAGATTATATTGATTTCGATTGGACGGCGGAAGAGCTGGCCGACCGCTTCACGATGGCCGGCGTGCCGGTGGAAAACGTCATCCGCGCGGACGCGGGCCTCGAGAGCGTCGTGACGGGCCGCATCGAGAAAATCGAGCGCCATCCGGACTCCGACCACCTCTGGGTCTGCCAGATGAATGTGGGCAAGCCCGACCTCATCCAGATCATCACGGGTGCGCAGAATGTCCGTCAGGGCCAGGTCGTGCCGGTCGCGATGGTCGGCGCGCATCTGCCAAACGGCGTCCATATCAAGAAAGGCAAGTTGCGCGGCCTGCCGTCGAACGGCATGCTCTGCTCGGCGGGCGAGCTCCATCTCGACACGTCGAAGATGACGGAAGACCAGCTCAACGGCATCTACATCCTGCCAGATGACACGCCGGTCGGCGTGTCCGCGAAAGACGTGCTCGGCAAGAGCGATGTCATCCTCGAATTCGAGCTCACGGCGAACCGCGGCGACTGCTTCAGCGTGCTCGGCCTCGTGCGCGAGATCGCCGTGCTGACGGGCAACACGCCGAAATGGCCGGCGATTGCCTGCAAGGAGGACGATGCAGCAAAAGCCGCTGACCTCGTAAAAGTCGGCATCGAAGCAAATGATCTCTGCGACCGCTTCAGTGCGCGTGTCGTCAAGAACGTCAAGATCGGCCCGTCGCCGGCCTGGATGCAGGAGCGCCTCGAAGGTGCCGGCATCCGCGCCATCAACAACGTCGTCGACGTCACGAATTTCGTCATGCTCGAGCTCGGCCAGCCGATGCATGCCTATGACTACGATGAAATCACGGGCCACCAGCTGACGGCGCGCCGCGCAGCAGCGGGCGAGAACCTCCATACGCTCGATGACACGTCGCGCATCGCGAAGGGTGACGAACTCGTGATTGCCGACGCTGAGCATCCAGCCGGCCTTGCGGGCATCATGGGCGGCTTCGAAACGGAAATCACGGACAAGACGACGACGGTTGTCTTCGAGGCCGCTTCGTTCTATGGTCCGAGCATCCGCCGCACGTCGCGTGCCTGCGGCCTCCATTCCGAGGCATCGGGCCGCTTTGAGCGCGGTGTCGATGTTACGAACACGCCGCGCGCGCTCGACCGCGCCTGCCAGCTGCTGCAGGACATGGGCGCTTGCACGGTCACGCAGGGCATTGTCGATTGCTATCCAGCGCCGAAAGCGCCGACGACGATTGATTTCACGGCCGCGCAGATCAACGGCCGCCTCGGCACGGAACTCTCCAGCAAGGACATGGTCGCCATCCTCACGAAGCTCGGCTTCGAGGTCGAGGACAAGGGCAATGAGAGCTACCACGTCACGGTTCCGTCGTGGCGCAACGACTGCTCGCGCATGGACGACCTCTCCGAGGAAGTCGCGCGCATCTATGGCTTTGGCAACATCGTGTCCGCGACGCCGTTCGGCCGCATGATGCAGGGCCATCAGAGCGAAAAGCAGGCGTTCGAGACGCAGGTCAAGCATATCCTCGTCTCGCTCGGCATGACGGAGGAACTGTCATTCAGCTTTACGAGCACGGACCTCTTTGACAAGCTGCGCGTGCCGGAGGACAGCGAGCTGCGCCGCGCCATCCCGATCATGAACCCGCTGACGGATGAGGCGCCGCTCGTCCGCACGTGCCTGCTCACGAGCATTATGGAGAACGCCGTGCGCAACTTCTCGCGTAAGAATATGGACCTCAAGCTCTTTGATGTCGCGCCGGTGTTCTATCCGAAGCAGCTGCCACTGACGGAGCTCCCGGACGAAAAGCTCAAGATCGTCGGTCTCATCACGGGGCGCCGCGACGAGGCTTCGTGGAACCAGACGAACGACATTGTCGATTTCTACGACATGAAAGGCATCGTTGAGCAGCTTTTTGCGCGCCTCAGCATCTCGAAATACACGGTCGAGGCTGGCGAACATTTCGCGCTCCATCCGGGCAAGACGGCATTCTTCAAGAAAGGCCGCGAGGTCATCGCGGTCGTCGGCGAGCTCCATCCGGAAGCGGCGGCGAACTTCGGCATCAAGCAGAAAGTCTACCTCTTCGAGATGGACCTTGAGACGCTGATGAAATACGCGGGCAAGAAATTCCATTTCGAATCGCTGCCGAAGTATCCTGCCATCGAGCGCGACCTCGCGCTGCTCGTCGATCTGGATGTACAGTCGGCCGACATCGAGAAGGTCATCCAGAAGAATGGCGGCAAGCACTTCACGGGCGTCACGCTGTTCGACGTCTACACGGGCAAGAACATCGCAGCGGACAAGAAGAGCCTCGCGTTCCGCCTGACGTTCCAGAGCAAGGACCGCACGCTGACGGATGATGAGGCTGATACGGCGTTCCAGAACATCGTCGCGGCCGTTGAGAAGTCGTTTGCTGCCGAGCTTCGCGCTTGAAGGTGATTTCATGGAAAAGAAACCGAGCCAGAAAGTGAATGTCGAGATTTTCGGCGATACGTATCCTTTCAAGACCGATGGCGATCCCGAGGAGCTGCGGCGCCTCGCCGCCGTCGTGGACGAGCGCATGAAGACGGCCGCGAAGATGACGCGCAGCCTCGACACGCGCAAGATCGCCGTGCTCGCGGCGCTGCAGATGGCGAGCGAGTACGCCGATCTCAAGAAGGATTATGACGAGCTCATGCAGTTGCTCGAAGACAAGTAAGGAGTAGGTCATGACACAGTTTGACAAACGAAACCTCACAATGATGATGGATTTCTACGAGATGACCATGGCGAACGGCTATTTCGCGAGCAATGACAAGGATGCGAAGGTCGCGTTCGATGTCTTTTACCGCAAGAATCCGGACGAGGGCGGCTTCGCCATTTTCGCCGGCCTCGAGCAGGTCATCGAGTACGTCGAGAACATGCGCTTTTCCGAGGAAGATGTCGCGTATTTCCGCGCACAGCACATGTTTTCCGAGGAATTCCTCGATTACCTCCGCAACTTCCAGTTCAAGGGCGATATCTACGCGCTGCCCGAGGGTACGGTCATGTACCCGAACGAGCCGATCCTGACGGTCGTCGCGCCGCTCATCGACGCGCAGCTCGTCGAGACGGCGATCCTCGCGCAGGTCAACCACCAGTCGCTGATCGCGACGAAGTCGCGCCGCATCTGCAAGGCAGCGGCGGGTCGCGCGGTTTCCGATTTCGGCGCCCGCCGTGCGCACAACATGGATGCCGCGACGTATGGTGCGCGCGCGGCCTATATCGGCGGCGTCGTCGGTACGGCGACCGTGACCGCCGGCCAGATGTTTGACATCCCGATCAGCGGCACGATGGCGCACAGCTGGGTCATGTTCTATGGCAACGAGTACGAGTCCTTCAAGAAATACGCGGAGACGTATCCCGATGCGACGGTGCTGCTCGTCGATACGTACGATGTGATCCATTCGGGCATCCCGAACGCCATCCGCGTCGCGCATGAAGTCCTCGAGCCGATGGGCAAGCGCCTCGTCGGCATCCGCATCGATTCGGGCGACCTCGCGTATCTCTCGAAGCGCGTGCGCAAGATGCTCGATGAGGCGGGCCTGCCGGACTGCAAGATCGTCGTGTCGAACAGCCTCGATGAGTTCACGGTGTCGTCGCTCTTGCAGCAGGGCGCATGCATCGACAGTTTCGGCATCGGCGAGCGCCTGATCACGGCGAAGTCGGAGCCGGTGTTCGGCGCGGTTTACAAGCTGGCCGCCGTCGAAGAAAACGGCGAATTCGCGCCGCGCATCAAGGTCTCGGAGAACGTCGAGAAAATTACGAATCCGGGGCTCAAAGACCTTTATCGCGTCTATGACGCCGACGGCCATGCCGTTGCCGACCTGCTCGCACTCTCCGGCGAGCCCATCGATATGAGCGAGCCGTTCCGCTACGTCGATCCCGTGAAGCCGTGGAAGAACCGCTCGTTCGAGGGCTGCACGATCAAGAATCTGCGCCGCTGCTATGTCAAGGACGGCAAGCGCACGGAAGAGCTGCCGAAGCTCGACGAGATCCGCGCCTATGTCAAAAAGCAGCTCGACAGCGAGATCTGGGAAGAGGAGCAGCGCTTTGAGAATCCGCACCGTCATTACCTCGATATGACGCCGGATTACTATGAAATGAAAATGGGTCTCTTGTACGAGACCCGCAAGCAGCATGGCTGATTCTGTTTGGATGAAGCGAGGTGAAAAAAGATGAGGGTGACAGGAAGCACACAGAACCTCGGCGTCATGGGCTGGCCCATCGCGCATTCCTTCTCGCCGGCCATGCAGAATGCGGCGATCGAACAGGCGGGCGTTGACGCCGTCTATACGGCGTTCGCCGTCGAGCCGTCGATGCTGCCGCTGGCCGTGGCTGGCTTGCGCGCGCTGCATTTCCGCGGCTGGAATGTCACGATTCCGCATAAGCAGGCGATCATGAACTACCTTGATGAGATCGACGAGGATGCGGCGGCCATCGGCGCTGTCAATACGGTCGTCAACGATGGCGGCGTGCTCAAAGGGTACAACACGGATGTGCTCGGCTTCCTCGGCGGCCTCCGGGACGCTGGCTTCGATCCGGCGGAAAAGGAAGTCGTCATGCTCGGCGCGGGCGGCGCGGCGCGCGCAGCGCTCTGGGGGCTCATGAAGTCCCATGCCATGCAGGTCACGCTCGCCGTGCGCCATCCGGAGAAGGCGGAAGCCCTCATCGATGACTTCGCCGAACGGGCCAGCATGCTCGGCACGCGGCTCAAGGCGATCCATTGGAGCGCGATGGATTTCGAAGGCGCGTTCTCGCATGCCGATCTCGTCGTCAATGTCACGCCGCTCGGCATGATGCCGGCCGTCGACAACAAGCCGCCCGTCGACTGGCGCAGCGCCAAGCCCGGCGCTTTCGCCTACGACATCATCTACACGCCGGCAGAGACGCGCTTTCTCCACGAAGCCGCAGCGCTCGGCCATCCGACGCTCAACGGCGAGGACATGCTCGTCCTCCAGGGCGCGGCGGCTTTCCGGCTCTGGTTCGGAAAGGAAGCCGACACCGGCGTCATGAAGACGGTGCTGCGCGAGCAGCTGGAGGCCGCGAGCATCAGCAGCCACGTACAGGATTGAGAAAGCGTGGACAAATCTCCGTCAGATGGTTGCATGAATTGGGTTCGTTCGATAAAATAGAAGCAAGCAGTCTATGAAAATAGAAGCTTGCTTCTATTTTTTTGAAAGGAAATGAACGGATGGAACGAGATACACAAAGGGAACTGCCGAGCCTCCAATGGTTCCCCGGCCACATGAAGAAGGCGCAGCGGCTGATTGAGGAGAACCTGAAGCTCGTCGATGTCGTTGTGGAGCTGCGGGATGCGCGGATCCCGGCGGCGAGTGCGAATCCGATGCTTGCGGAAATCATTCAGGGAAAGCCGCGCGTCATCGCGCTCAATAAGTCTGACCTCGCCGACCCAGCCGCGACGAAGGCGTGGCTCGCGTATTTCCGTGCACGCGGCATCCGTGCCGTGGCTATTGACGCGAACAAGGGCAAGGGCATGAAGCAGCTCACGCAGGCGGCGGAAGATCTCGCGCGGCCGAAGACAGAGAAGTTCGTGAAGAACGGCGGGCGCGGACGCGCGGCACGCTGCATGATTCTCGGCATCCCGAATGTCGGCAAGTCGTCGCTGATCAACCGCCTCGCAGGCGCGGCGCGGACGAAGACGGCGAATACGCCGGGGCTGACGCGCGCGAAACAGTGGGTGAAGATTGGCGCGAATCTTGACCTTCTGGACATGCCGGGTATCCTCTGGCCGAAGTTCGAGGACATGGAAGTCGGCCTGAAGCTCGCGTTCACGGGCGCGATCAACGACGACATTTACGACCAGGAGCAGGTCGCGAGTCTGCTGCTCGAAACGCTGCGCCGAAGCTATCCCGAGCGGCTGGCCGAACGTTTCAAGCTCACAGGCGAGCTGCCAGAAAAGGGATATGAGCTCCTCGAACTCATCGGCCGCAAGCGCGGCTGTCTCGTGAAGGGCGGTGTCGTTGATACGGAAAAGGCCGTGCGCATCGTGATGACGGAGTTCCGCGCTGGCAAGCTCGGCCTTGTGACGCTCGATGATGTGCCGAAAGAGGACAGCAAGCCGGAGCAGGAAGAGCCATCGGCAGATTCAGCCGAGGGGAGGCCGTAAGATGGATACATCGGGCATGAAGATTCGCGAGGTCGAAGCGGCGCTTTTTCCAGCAGATGGCACGGAAATTTCGAAAGACCTCATCGAAGCCTGCCGTCTTGACGCGCGGCAGGGCGTAGCGCGGCTCGTGCGGCGCTATGAACGCGAGCAGACCGAGCGCGAGCGCGTGGCAGCGCTCTATGCGTATGAAAATGCAGCGGCGGACGAAGGCTATGAGCTTGTTGCCGGTGTCGATGAGGCAGGGCGCGGCCCGCTCGCGGGGCCTGTGTCCGTCGCGGCTGTCATCCTGCCGCGCGGGCTGTTCCTGCCGAAGCTCAATGATTCGAAAAAGCTTTCGCCGAAGGTGCGTGAAGAACTTTACGATGAAATCCAGGAAAAGGCCATCGCCGTGAGCTCGGTCCTTGTCGATGCGAAGACGATCGACCGCGTCAACATCTATCAGGCGACGATGAATGGCATGTACGAGGCGATTTTCGGCCTCGACCCTATGCCGCAGAAAGTCCTCATTGATGCCGTGCATCTCGAAAAACTGCCGATGCCCGAGGAATCAATCATCAAGGGCGATGCGAAGTCGGCGTCGATTGCCGCAGCTTCGATCATCGCGAAGGTCACGCGTGACCGATTGATGATGCAGTATGACAAAGCGTACCCGGAATACGGTTTCGCGCATCATAAAGGTTATGGCACGGAAGAGCACATGGCAGCTCTTCGAAAATATGGCCCTTGCCCGATTCATCGCATGTCGTTTTCGCCGGTAGCGATGACAAAGGCTTGGCGGGATGCACTCAATGATGCTGTAGAAAGAAGTGGTCATCATGCCGATTGAAACAGCAGCCGTCAATGGCGTCCGTCCCGTTGCGCGCCCGCAGGCGCCGGGCGGCGTCGATGGTGTCAACCGCAGGGATGGCGAAAGCACGCCGTCCGGTTTCCGACCGCAGACAAACGTTTCCATCGAAAATGCCGTCAGCGATATGGCGGGCATCCTCTCGAAGATTTCTTCCGAAGAGATGGAAAACGTCGAGAAGATGCCGCAGGATTTGCAGAAGGTCATCGAGAACGTCATGAAGCAAGCGTTTTCTTTCGACCAGACGCTCGCCGAAGGCCTCGGCAGCACGATGGAGAGCCAGCGGTTTTCCATGGAGCAGCTCACAACGGTCGCGCGGACGCTGATGCAGATGAGCGCCCTGGCGGAAAAGGGCTATGACGTGAATATCAGTGACGGCCTTCAGATGCTCCTGACGAATCTCAAGGCAGCCGTCACGCAGGAGGCAGGCGGGAATGCCTTCGAGCCCGTGCTGCTCCTTAAGGCATCGTTCGACCTTATCAATGGCAAGGATCCGCAGGATCTCCCGGCGGCGCTCCAGCAGCTCCTCACTTCGATGCAGACGGCCGGAGGGCAGGGGCAGGCCGCGCCAGCATCCGATACCATGGGATTTCTCAAGCAGCTCGTGCAGTACTTCATGCCGCGCAGCGATGCTGGAGCAGAAAGCGGGGTGCAGATGGCAGGCCAGTCTGCCGCGCAGGAAGGACAGGCTGCGCAGGGGCAGACAACGGCACAGACTACGCAGCAGGGCATGGCACAGGCGGGACAGACCGCGCAAGGACAGCAGACACAGAATGGTGGAATCCAGCAGGATGCGCAGGAACAGACGGCCACAGGGAATGCGGCGAGAACTTCCCAAACTGCCACAAATGTTCAGCAGGGCGGAACGGTTGCGGGGCAGTCACAGGGGCAGACAGCGCAAGGACAGGCCACGCAAGGTCAAGCTGCCCAGGGACAGAGTGCAACTCAGAACGGCGCATCGACGCAGATGGCTTCGAATGGAAATGGTGTCGCTCAGGGGAGCAGTGAGGGACAGCCTGCGGCCGCAGGTCAGCCGCAGAATGCCGCGCAGACGGGCAACGCCCAGAATATGCAAAATACGGTGCAGGCAACACGTCAGCAAGGTGAGGTATTGCAACAGTCTGCTAACCAGACCGAAGAGCCGCAGGCACAGACGGCAGGGCAGGCACCGCAGGAGGCGCAGAGTGCAGAAGGAGAAGCGCCCGCGGCAGGCCAGCAAACCGCGCGCAGCCAGCAGGCACCCATGCAGGAGCAAGCGACTCAAATGCCGCGAGCGCAGGAAAATCAGAACCTGACGATGACAGCACGCGAGGCGAAAGAGCTCCTGATGCAGCAGCCCATGCAGAATACGCCCGAATCCATGCAGACGCTGAAGAATCTCGCGCGGCTGTTCCTGCAGAAGGGCACACTCTCGCAGGCCGATGCCAACCTTTTGCAGAGTTTTGTGGACGGGCAGGGGCAGACGCTTTCGACGAAGGAATCGCGCCAGCTCGAGACTCTCCTGCGCCTCTGTCAGCAAAATATCCCTGCAACAGTGCAGCAGGCGGCGCTCCAGAACGATATCCCGGAACTGCCGCGCCTCTGGGCGTTCATGCAGCTCTGCGACCTCTCTGTCGCGAAGAAGCTCAATGCGCGCCAGCTCAAGAAAGCGAGCAAGGATCTCGTGGAATTCGTCTTTTCCATGCGCGGCTCGATGGAGGGCGACCATGCCATCCAGCCTGGCCAGCGTTCGATGAATTTCATGATGCCGCTCTATCTCGGTGAAAATGAGAAGAGTTATCCTGCCTATATCCATGTTTACGACGAGACAAAGCCGGACAAGGAGACGGGTGCGCTCAAAAAAGAAACGTGGCTGCGCCTCTGCGTCCTGACAGAAAACCTCGGCGCCGTCGAACTCACCTGCCGCGTCTATGAACACGAGCACCTCGACATGCGACTGTTCTTCGCGAATCGAGAAACAGCAGCAGAGTTCCGCGACCATGTGCCAGAACTCCGCCGCAGCATGCGCGGCTCGAAGCTCCACCTCGAAGACGTCGCCGTCGGCGCACCGGGAGAATAACAAGACATGCGGACGTACTTCATGCAGAAAAGCCAGAATCTATCGCTTGGATGGATTCTGGCTTCTTTTATTCGTCAATTTGTCTTTACGGGGGGTCATTTGTAGTAAAATAAAAGACAGATAGAAATTGCATAAAGTGCGAAGGAGATGGCCGAAGTGAAAAAAGCATTGAAGATTGGATGCTTGGGCGTGGTCGCGATGTTTGTTTTTGCAATGGTGGTGGGTTTCTTTACGGTTTTGATGATGCCGCATGTGGCGAAGCAGGATGGTGGGGCTTTTTCTTCGAGCCAGCAGACGTCTTCGAGTTCATCTGCAAAGCAGAAAATGGAAGAATACACGTGCGAAGTCCAAGGACTTGGCAAGGTGAAAGGCGGAGTGACCTCCAATGTCGGCGTGGCCATCTACAAAATCGAGCAAGTGCCGAGCTTGGGGCAGAATCGCTTCGCGCACACGGAGGCACAGGGAAAATTCGTCGTCGTTTCGATGGTCGTATCGAATGGACAGAAAGATGCGATTACCGTGGATGCGAATAGTTTCAAACTGAAAGACGACGAAGGACGGGAATACAGCTACAGCCATGAAGGACAAATGGCAATTTCTGTGGATGACAAGAACCAGAAAGCCATGCTGAGAAAAGTCAATCCCGGCATCGTTGTCGGTATCACGGTGGCCTATGATGTACCGCAGGATGCAGACCTCAGCAAAATGCACCTTGAAGCGCGCGGCGGCATCACAGGAGCACCCATCCAGCTGCCGCTGACCGTCCAGATGGTGCAGTGAGGAGATCGAAGTGATGAAAGAGGTGGTTGTCGTGAAAAAAATCTGTCAAATAGTTTTTGCCCTGCTGATATTCTTGGTTGGTTCTTCCTCAGTGGGTTCGGCGGAGCATTGGATTTCGATGCCAGAGATCAGTGATGATGAGACTCAATGGTTTTTCGATGGCGATTCTGCATGGTTTGATTCCATTTCCAGAGATGGTGGCGTAAACGAAAAATGCGTATGGATTCACGATCACGAAAGTTCGATTGTGAATATTCATTTTCATTTGGGTGCAAATGAAGTAAACATAATGTATGGGCAGGTTCGTTTTTATAATGGCGCTGGTTATCAGACCAAAGAGTTTTATGATGGACGTGATTTCAGTTTTTCAAATGGAACCATTGGGTATGAACAAATAAGAAGGATTGCCAATTACGCTCGTAGCAAGTGAAGATGAGCAAAAGAGTATTTCATTCTTTGGGAGGTGGTGGTCATGCGGAGGCTTCAACGCATTTTTCTTTTCCTTTTTTGCAGCTTCGTTTTTTCCACTTCGGTGGCGTCGGCACAGATGGTGCAGCTATCAGATTTGGGGGCGGAACGGTTCTATCAGAATCTTAGAATTGTTGCTGCAGCATTGCATGAATCGAGCGGGTTGGATGATTTGACGCATATCGGGATAGCTTCTCCTGATAGTCCCTATGATATGTATATCACTGTTTGGGATGGAACTATGATTTATATTTTTGCGAATCGAGCAGGCTATGTGTCAAAAGTGGTCGTCTCTGGTGTGCGGGTAAATGACCCGCGTGCGATAAAGGAAATGGCAAGGGCACTTTTTGCCGTCAGTGTCTGTTCAGGATTAACGCAGCAAGAAATTTCTTCATTGTCGTATGCGAAAGCCATGAGCACGGGGGCCGCAAGTATCTGGGGATCGAATGTCCATCGGCGAGTCGCAGTTGAATTTTATATCTATCAAAATCAGGCAAACTGTTTCCGATTTGTTGCATATGATCGTTAAATTTATGAAAAAGTATCTTCGGACGCAAAAGACCCTCCATAAGGAATCCGTTAAGCAGGAAAGCGTGGATTCCGTTGGAGGGTCTTTTGCGTCTGCGACCACGATTGTTTCTTTTAACCTAATACCGCAGATGCTTTAAATGCATCCGGTACAGCGACATGATCAGTACGTCGGCGACGAGCCAGCTGATCGGGAACAGCACCATGAGGTTTGCAAACGTCGGATGCATGGGGAAGTACCACCAGACGCCGACGAGGCGGACACCGCAGACGGAAATCAGCGTCGCGAGTGCCGGGGCGAGCGAGACGCCATAGCCGCGCAGCGCGCCGGAGCAGATGTCGTAACCGACGCAGAGGACTTCGGGCAGCACGACGTATTCGATGCGCGTGACGGCGTTTTCGATGACGACGGGATTTGTCGAGAAGAAGCCGAGCATCTGCCGCATGTAGACAAAGATGAAGGCGGCGAGTGCGATCAGGATGACGGCGCTCAGCACGACGCAGTCGCGCGTGACTTCGCGGCAGCGGGCGTACTGGCGCGCGCCGTAGTTCTGCCCGACGAATGTCGTGCATGCCTGCTGGATGCCAATGGAAAAGCAGTACATGTTGATCTCGATCGTGAACGCCGCGGCTGAGGCTGCCATGACTTCCGGGCCGAGGCTGTTGATGGCATTCTGGATGACGAGGTTTGCGATGCAGAAGACCATGCCCTGGAGCGCGGCGGGCAGGCCGATGCGCAAGCATTTGGCGAGTTCGCCGAAATGGAGCCGCAGCAGGCCGAGCTCGAGGTGCAGGATGCCAGCGGCGTGCACCATGTGTTGCAGCAGCCAGACGGCGCAGACGAGGTAGGAGAGCACGGTCGCGATGGCGACGCCGGCTGTGCCCCAGCCGAAAACGAGGACAAATGCGAGGTCGAGCGCGATGTTGAGGACGCTCGCGAGAATCAGGGCATAGAGAGGCGTCTGTGCGTCGCCGCGGCTCCTGAGAATCGCGGCCGCAAAGTTGTAGAGCGAGAGGAACGGCATGCCCGCGAGGTAGATGCGCAGGTAGATTTCTGCTGTCGGCTGGACGGCCGCCGGGACGGCGAGCGCATTGAGCACCCATCGCACGGGCCATTGGCCGAGGATGGCGACGACGAGGCCCAGCAGCAGTGAAAAGAGCAACGCCGTATGGACGGTGCGCGTCGCCTCCTTCAGCCGCCGTGCGCCGATGTACTGCGCGATGACGACATTCGCGCCGAGCGAGATGCCCAAGAGCAGCGAAACGATGAGGCTGATAATCGTGACATTGTTGCCGACGGCCGCCATGGCCGCCGTGCCCTCGAACCGGCCGAGCACCATCGTGTCCGTCGCATTAAAAAGCTGCTCCAAGATGGCCGTGACAGCAATCGGCAGAGAAAATGCGAGCAGCTCACGATAGAGCGGCCCGCTGAGCATGTTGACGCTCCGGGTAGACATATAGGCATGCCTCCTTTCGTGATTTTGGCTCCTCCTTAGGGGGAGCTGTCAGCGAAGCTGACTGAGGGAGTCTCACAAGATGGGAGAATGAGATGCGCGATTTTAATGAATGCGGGCATCGAAAGTTTTTTATTTGATTTGCTGTTCTTTCCCCCACGCACTGATCTTCTCGTACATCGGCACTTCGACATGATACTTCTTTCCGAGCCCTACGACCCGATCGACAAGCCCCGCAAACTCCGACGCCCCGCCAGCCGCTACATCGCGCTGCATGGACGTCGTGAGGTCTTTTGACGACGCGTCCATGAGCTTCTTGCCCGCCTCGACGGGTTCGCGCTCGAACTTTACGCCCATGGCCTCGCCGAGCGCTTTGACCTCGCGGATGAGCTCGACGAATGTTTCGCGCGCACGTCCGCCCGGCTGCATGTCGCCGCTGACGGCATGGCAGTAGAGCCCGGCCGCGCCCATCGGCGAGACGAAGGCGAATTTCTGCAAGGCATCGCGGCGGATGTCGTCGGAAAAATGCGCATGGATGCCAGCATCGCGCAAAATCTTTTCAACTTCCTGCGCTTTTGGTGCGAGACGGTCATCCTGCCCCGGACGGAAGCCATAGAAGACGCGCAGGATCTTGCCGTCCTGCCGGATGACGCCCGGCGCTTCGCGGAGCGCCCAGATGTAGATGCAGCCATCGAGGCACGTGATGTCGGGCAGTTCTTTCTGCATCACTTCGCCCGTGCCGAAGACGTTGAGAATCGGGATGACGAGCGTGTCCGGTCCGGCCACGCGCCGCGCGAGCGCGATGGCGTCGTCGATGCTGTAATATTTGACGCAGACGAACAGGACGTCGGGTGTCTCCTGATACGCATCTGCCGTGCAGGCTTTGACATCCGCCACATGAATGTCGCCGCCCTCGCTGCGATGAATCGTCAGGCCGTTTTTCTGCATGTCCGCGAGGTGCGCGCCGCGCGCGAGGAACGTCACGTCATTGCCCGCATGCGCGAGGTAGCCGCCCACGCAGCCGCCTGTGCCGCCAGCGCCGAGAATTGCAAACTTCATCGAAACCCCTCCTATCAACGTTCAGAAATCGAAAAATCTGTCTCCATTCTAGCAGAAATCTGCTTTTTCCGCAAAACTGTGGTATGATAGAAGCTATCATCAAAAAGACAGGAGCGTGAACGCTTGAAAACCACGAAACACAGAAACATCTGGGCCGTTCTGGGCGCCGCCATTTTGGCGGCCTGCCTGCTGTTCGCCGGCTGCGGCGGAGCACCGGCCGCGCAAACGCAGAAAGCGGGGGATGGCACCTTCCACATCGTGACGTCGTTCTACCCGATGTACATCGATGTCATCAACCTGACGGACGGCGTCGAGGGCGTGACGGTCACGAACATGACGAAGCCGCAGACAGGCTGCCTGCACGACTACCAGCTCACGACGGAGGACATGAAGACGCTCGAAAAAGCCGACGCCTTCGTCGTCAATGGCGCGGGCATGGAGAGCTTCCTCGACAAGGTCATCAAGATGCAGGAAGGCATGACCGTCATCGACGCCTCGCGCGGCATTGAACTCATGGAAGAAGACGGCGAGGCGAATCCGCATGTCTGGCTCAGCATCACGAAGGACATCGAGCAGGTCAAAAACATCCGCGATCAGCTCAAAGAGGCCGACCCAGCGCATGCCGACCAGTATGAGGCGAATGCAGAAACGTATCTCGCGAAGCTCGAAGCGCTCAAGACGGAGATGCATGCGACGCTTGACGACGTGCCGCACAAGGACATCGTGACGTTCCACGAGGCGTTTCCGTACTTCGCCGAAGAGTTCGGCCTGCACATCCTTGGCGTCATCGAGCGCGAGCCCGGCGCTGACCCGACGCCAGCCGAGCTCGAGACGACAATCGAGCAGGTGAAGGCGCTCCCCGTCAAGGTGCTGTTCGCCGAGCCGCAGTATTCGCCCGCCGCCGCCGAGACCATCGCGCGCGAAACCGGTGCGAAGCTCTACAGCCTTGACCCCGTCGTGACGGGGGAGGCGACGCCAGATGCGAAAGATGCGTATCTCGAGGCGATGCGGAAAAACATGGAGACGTTGAAAGAAGCGCTGCAATAAAAAATCGGCATGCAAAAAGCCGCTCCCGTGCAGGAGCGGCTTTCGTTATGACCGAAACGCGAATGCGCGTCGATTATTTGTTGGCGTTGACGAGAGCCATGACTTCGTCGGCGCGGCCGTCGGAGCCGAGGACGTCTTTGATCTTGTGCTCGACGAGCTCCTTGATGTACGTGCGGCCATCTGCGACGTACTGGCGCGGATCAAAATGCTCCGGATGAGCCATGAAATGCTCGCGGATGCCAGCCGTCATGGCAAGACGGAGGTCGGAGTCGATGTTGATCTTGCAGACCGCGGACTTCGCTGCCTTGCGGAGCTGATCCTCGGGGATGCCGACAGCGTCATCGAGCTTGCCGCCGTTGTCGTTGATGATCTTGACATACTTCGGGATGACGGAGGAAGCACCGTGCAGGACGATCGGGAACTCAGGGATCTTCTTCTCGATCTCAGCGAGGATGTCGAAGCGGAGCTCAGGCGGTACGAGAACGCCGTCAGCATTGCGCGTGCACTGCTCCGGTTTGAACTTGAATGCGCCATGGCTCGTGCCGATTGCGATAGCGAGGGAGTCAACGCCCGTCTCACGAACGAATTCCTCAACCTCTTCCGGCTGCGTGTAAGCTGCCTCGTGAGCAGCGACCTTTACATCATCTTCGATGCCGGCGAGTTTGCCGAGCTCAGCTTCGACAACGACGCCATGCTCATGTGCATAAGCAACGACTTCCTGCGTGCGCTTGATGTTCTCTTTGAACTCATACTTGGAGCCATCATACATGACGGACGTGAAACCGTCATCGATGCAGGCTTTGCACGTCTCGAAGTCCGGGCCGTGGTCGAGGTGCAGGGCGACAGGGATGTCATTGACCTCGAGGGCAGCCTCGACGAGGTGACGGAGATACGGGCCCTTTGCGTACTTGCGGGCACCAGCGGATGCCTGGAGGATGACCGGGGACTTCAGCTCAGCAGCAGCTTCCGTGATTCCCTGGACGATCTCCATGTTGTTGATGTTGAAAGCGCCGATGGCGTAGCCGCCCTCGTAAGCCTTCTTGAACATTTCTTTTGTTCCAACTAATGGCATTTTTACATTACCCCCTAGTAATTTGTGTTCAACCGTCAGAAACCACTGATTCATTCGGTACCCTGTAAATTCAGGACACCTCATTTCATCAGAGGTTCCTTTATGAACTTATTTCATTATATCATAGAACGCGGGACAGGTGTATAGGCCTTGTGCAAATTTTCTCGGAATCCGTCAAATGCTTGCAAACGGGAAAGAAGAAGTGATAATTGCCTGCATATCCGGCGGCAGCGGCGCGTTGATACAGCAGTCCGCGTGCGTGATGGGATGGCGGAAGGAGAGCTGCGCGGCATGGAGCGCCTGGCGCGCGATGCGCGCGTCTGGCGTTCCGTAGAGGTCGTCGCCGAGCAGAGGGCAGCCGAGGCTCGCGAGGTGGACGCGGATCTGATGGGTGCGGCC
>OMZR01000072.1 GCA_900315575.1 uncultured Veillonellaceae bacterium | reverse complement strand
ACGACGAAATCAAAATTGCCTTCCCGCCACCCGAGGTGTACCTCGGACAGGAGACGTACCAGTACCTCGGCGAAGCGATGGATAAGCTCTATACGAAGCTCTGGCTGCAGGTGAAGGTGGAATAAATCTGAAAAGGCTTGACGCCCCTGAGAATCCTAGTACAATGAGAGTTGTTTCCTAGGATTTTCAGGGAGGTCATTTTCATGCAGTATCGAACGATGGGAAGACGCCTCTTGGCGCCTTTCCTTTTTTTGTTGGTCTTGGTGCAGTGCGCGGCGGCACTGGCGGCGGCGCCGGACATTTCGGCGGACGCGGCGATCGTCGTCGACCGCGGGACGGGCGCCGTGCTCTATGAGAAAAACGCGGACAAGCGCGAATACCCGGCGAGCATGACGAAGATGATGACGTGCCTGCTCGCCATCGAGAGCGGGCGCACGGACTCCATCGTCCAGGTCAGCCCCGAGGCGGCGGACGTGGAGTGCACGCGCATGCGGCCGGGCGATCAGGTGCGCATGGGCGACCTCATCGAGCAGATGATGCTGATTTCCGACAACGGTGCGGCGACGGCTGTCGGCGAGTCGGTCGGGCAGGGCGACATCGATTATTTCGCGGGTCTCATGAACCGCCGCGCGGAGTCGCTCGGCATGGACTCGACGCATTTCGTCAACGCGAACGGCATGCCGGACAGCGACCACTACACGACGGCGCGCGACATGTCGAAGCTCGCGGAAGCGGCGTTCGGCAACGACATGTTTCGCTCGATTGTCGGGACGAAGGAAGCCAACATCTATTATGTGAAGCCGTCGGGGCGCGTGGAGCACTGCGTCAATACGGACGAACTGCTCTGGAGTTATCAGGGGATTGTCGGCGGCAAGACGGGCTGGACGAGTGCGGCGCGCGGCTGCCTGACCGTCGCGGCCGACCGCGATGGCAAGGAGCTTATCGCCGTCGTGATGCATTCTGATGATGACGAGAGCCGGTTCCAGGAGGCGGCGGAGCTGCTGGATTACGGTTTTTCGCAGGAGTAACCTTTTTTCTGTCATGCCAAGGATTTTTCCTTGACATGGGGGAGCGGATTGCGTATAATAGCCTTTGTCAAGGGTTCTGCCTTGGCAAATGAATCCTTTCGCAAGATCGCAGGTGGACAGCATGGAACAGTTCCTGTATCTGTCGGAGCTCTTTGATCTTTATGGGGCGCTTTTGACGGAGCGGCAGCAGCGGTGCCTGGAGCTCCACCTGTATGAGGATTTTTCGCTGTCGGAGATCGGTGAGGAGCTCGGCATCTCGCGGCAGGCCGTCTATGACAACATCCATCGCGCCGAGGCTGCGATGAAATCGTATGAGGCGAAGCTCGGGCTCGCCGCGCGCTATGAAAGCGAGCGCGCCGTGCTCTCCGAGATCGACCAAAGCATCGCGGATCTCGCGACGGAGGCGAACAGCGCCGAGGTCGATGGCATCCGCGCGCGGCTCGCGCCGCTTCTGGGGCGCGAGAGGGAGGGACTGACGTGATTTTTGAAAGCTTATCCGACCGTTTGCAGCAGACGTTCAAGAAGCTGCGCGGTCATGGCAAGCTGACGGAGGACGATGTCGACGAGGCGATGCGGGAAGTCCGCATGGCGCTCCTCGAAGCCGATGTCAATTTCAAGGTCGTCAAGAACTTCGTCAAGACGGTCAAGGAACGCGCAATCGGCCAGGAAGTCCTCGAGACGCTGACGCCGGCGCAGGTCGTCATCAAGATTGTCGATGAGGAACTCACGGCGCTCATGGGCGGCACGCAGAGCCGCATCAACATGAGCCCGCAGCCGCCGACGATCATCATGATGGCGGGCCTGCAGGGCGCCGGCAAGACGACGTCGGTCGGCAAGCTCGGCCTCGCGCTCAAGAAGCAGGGCAAGCGCCCGCTGCTCGTCGCGGACGACATCTACCGTCCGGCCGCCATCACGCAGCTCGAAGTCATCGGCAAGCAGCTCGGCCTTCCCGTTTTCAAGAAGGAAGGCTGCAAGGATGCGGTCGAGATTGCGAACGAGGCTGTGGCCTATTCGCAGTCGCACATGAATGACGTCGTCATCATCGATACGGCCGGCCGCCTGCAGATTGACGAGAAGCTCATGCAGGAGCTCCGCGACATCAAGAGCGCCGTGCATCCGCACGAAATCCTGCTCGTCGTCGATGCGATGACGGGCCAGGAAAGCGTCAATGTGGCGAAGAGCTTCAATGAGACGCTCGGCCTCGACGGCGTCGTCATGACGAAGCTCGACGGCGATGCGCGCGGCGGCGCGGCGCTTTCCATCAAGGCCGTGACGGGCGTGCCCATCAAGTTCGTCGGCCTCGGCGAGAAGCTCGAGCCGCTCGAACCGTTCCATCCTGACCGCATGGCTTCGCGCATCCTCGGCATGGGCGATGTCCTGTCGCTCGTCGAAAAGGCGCAGCAGACGTTCGACGCCGAAGAGGCGCAGAAGATGGCCAAGAAGCTGCGCAAGGACGAGTTTACGCTCGATGATTTCCTTTCGCAGATGCAGCAGGTCAAGAAGCTCGGGTCGCTCGAGAACATCCTCGGCATGATCCCCGGCATGGGCGGCCTCAAGAAGCAGCTCGAAGGCCAGGACATCGACCTGAACGGCAAGGAGATGCGCCAGATCGAGGCGATCATCCATTCGATGACGCCGAAGGAGCGCGCAGACATCTCGATCATCAACGGCAGCCGCCGCAAGCGCATCGCGCAGGGCTCCGGCACGCGCGTGCAGGATGTCAACAAGCTGCTGAAGCAGTTTGGCGAGATGAAAAAGATGATGAAAAAGATGAAGAAAATGAAGGGCAAGAAGGGGATGCCGAATCTCGGCGGCCTCGGAGACCTCGGGGGCTTAGGCAATTTAGGCAAGCTCGGAGGGCTCGGCAGCAAGCTCCCATTTTTCAAATAATTTATTTTTGATTTCAAGGAGGTGAATGTTTCATGGCAGTGAAGATTCGTTTGAACCGTCTCGGTGCAAAGAAGAACCCGTACTATCGCATCGTCGTTGCGGATTCCCGCGCACCGCGTGATGGCCGCTTCATCGAGATCCTTGGCAACTACGACCCGTCCCAGACGCCGGCGCTTGTCAATGTCGATGAGGAGAAGGTCCTCAGCTGGATGAGCAAGGGTGCTCAGCCGACGGATACCGTCAAGTCGCTCCTGTCCAAGCAGGGCATCATGACGAAGTTCGCAGAGAGCAAGAAGCATTGAGTTGCTTCTCAAAGAGGGTAGTCTCATGAAAGAGATTGTTGAAGTGATTGCCAAAGCTCTCGTGGATCGTCCGGAGGCCGTCGAGGTCAGCGAGGAGGAGCAGGAGCGCGCGACGCTCCTGAAGCTCCATGTCGCAGAGGACGATATGGGCAAGGTCATCGGCAAGCAGGGCCGCATCGCGAAAGCCATGCGGACGGTTGTGAAGGCCGCCGCCACACGCGAAAACAAAAAGGTATCGGTTGAGATCGAATAAAGGATGCGGCAGGGCTTTCCCGCAAGGGAAGGCCATTGCCGCATTCTTTCGTTTATATGCATAAATTGGAGGAAAAAAGACATGGATTCCATTTCCCTGAAAATGCCGGTCACCGTCAAGGCGAAGCTGACGGAGAAGCTGAAGGCGAAGCTCATGAAGGAGCTCGAGGACAACCTTTCGCGCGTCGTGCTGGATCTGCAACAGATCAACATCCAGGAGCAGCGCGTCCTGAAGGAGAACGAGGCGGCGGGCCCGCAGGCGGCACAGGCCATCCATGCGCATTTCGCCGAGGAGCGCCAGAAGCGCGAGCAGTTCCGCGCGGAGACGACGAAGCGCAAGGAAGACCTCGAGAAGCTCGCTATCGGGGCGGAAATCGTGCAGGGCACGCTCGAACGCCAGGTCGAAGTCCATGTCGGCGACAACATGCGCGAGCTCATGAATGTGGAAGTGCTGGTGGAAGATGATAAAATCGTCGCCATCCGGGGCTAAAGGAGCCAAAGGCGGAAACCGACATCTGCCGCCGAAAGGCCGCATCACGATTGGCCGCGTCGGGGCGCCGCAGGGCATCCACGGCGAACTGCGCGTGATTCCGCTGACGGATTTTCCTGAGCGGTTCGAGGGACTGAAAGAGAAAGAAATTATGGTCGGCGATGAACTGCTGCACGTCGAAAGCGTGCGCTATCACAAGCAGTTCGTCCTGATGAAGTTCCGCGAATACGCGGTGCGCGAGGATGCGCGGGCGCTCACGGGACGGCTGCTGACGGTCGCCCGCGAAGATGCCGCGCCGCTTGGGCCGGGCGAGTTCTATACGTTCGACATCATCGGACTTCATGTCTTTGATATGGAGGGCGCGGAGCTCGGCGTCGTGGAAAACGTGCTGCGCACGGGCTCGAACGACGTCTACCAGGCGCGCGGCAAAGATGGAAAGGAGCTCCTGATCCCGGCGCTCAAGGCCGTCGTGAAGGAAATCGATGTCAAGGGCGGCCGGATGACCGTGGAGCTGCCAGAGGTCATCGAAGACACGCAGGAGGCGCCGTCCGATGCGGATTGATGTCATCACGATTTTCCCAGAGATGTTCGAGGGGCCGTTCGGTGCGAGCATCACGAAGCGCGCGGTCGAAAAGGGCATCCTCGACATCCATCTGACGAATTTCCGCGATTATTCGTTTGACAAACACCATCATGTCGATGATTCGCCGTTCGGCGGCGGCGCGGGCATGGTGCTGAAGCCGGAACCGATGTACCGCGCCGTGCGGGATGTGCTGGCAAAGTCGGCGGCGTTCGAAGGTCACAGGCGCGTCCTGATCATGGATCCGTCGGGGCCTACGTTCACGCAGGAGAAGGCGAAGGAGCTCGCGCAGTATGAGCAGCTCGTCTTTATCTGCGGCCATTACGAGGGTTTTGATGCGCGCATTTACGGACTCGCGGATGAGGCCGTGTCGATCGGCGACTACGTGCTGACGGGCGGGGAACTGCCTGCCATGGTCGTGACGGATGCCGTCTCGCGCATGCTGCCGGGCGTGCTCGGCGACGCGGAGTCGGCGCCGACGGATTCGTTTTACGACGGCCTGCTCGGCTACCCGCAGTACACGCGGCCGCGGGAGTTCGAGGGGCAGTCTGTCCCCGATGTCCTGATTTCGGGTGACCACGCGAAGATCCGCCAGTGGCGCAGAGAGCAGGCGCTGCTCGCAACGAAACGGTGGCGGCCGGATTTGCTTGAAAAAGCGCAGATAAGTGAAAAGGAACGTGCATGGTTGGACGTTCAAGGCAACATCTATGCGGAAGATTCCAAAAATCACCCTTGACATTTTCATATCTCGCATGATATACTCTACTGCATACAAGCAAAAGCAATGACGGAGTTTCATAAGTGTACCCACCCCCTCCAAGAGAGCTGCCCGCGCTGGAACGCAGCAGGGGACATACGCCGAATTACCCTCCCGAGCTGCAGGCTGAACCACAGTAGGCCTTGACGGATGCCCCCGTTACCATGGGCTAGGATTTGTGCACGAATCCGAACAAAGCGGCTTGCGAAAGCAAGCAGGGTGGTACCACGAGCTCACAGCCCGTCCCTGTACATAGGGACGGGCTTTTCTGCACCCCTGAAAAGGAGGATTCATTCTTATGATCATCGTCATGAAACCTACGTCCACGAAAGAAGACCTTAACCGCGTCACGAAGAAAATCGAGTCTGTCGGCCTCTCGACGCACCTCTCCGTCGGCAAGGAGCGTACGATCGTCGGCGTCATCGGCGACAAGAAAATTATCGCCAACCTCGAAATGAACATGATGCCCGGCGTCGAGAAGACCGTCCGCATCACCGAGAAATACAAGCTCGTCAGCCGCGAATTCCATCCAGAAGACAGTGTCATCGACGTCGCTGGCGTCCCCGTTGGCGGCAAGAACCTTGTCGTCATGGCCGGCCCGTGCTCCGTCGAATCTACCGAGCAGCTCGAAGAAGCCGCCGAAGCTGTCGCGAAATGCGGCGCCAAATTCCTGCGCGGCGGCGCGTTCAAGCCCCGCACGAGCCCGTACGACTTCCAGGGCCTCGCGGAAGAGGGCCTCAAGATGCTCCGCACGGCGGCCGACCACAACGGCCTCAAAGTCGTCACAGAAATCGTCGACAAAGACGACATCGACCTCATCGGCACGTACGCCGACATCTACCAGGTCGGCGCGCGCAACATGCAGAATTTCCAGCTTTTAAAGGCCCTCGGCAAGGCGAAAAAGCCTGTCATGTTGAAGCGCGGCCTCTCGGCGACGATCAGCGAGTGGCTCAACGCCGCCGAATACATCGCCGCGGGCGGCAACGAAAACATCATCCTCTGCGAGCGCGGCATCCGCACGTACGAGACCTTTACGCGCAACACGCTCGACCTCTCGGCTGTCGCCGCCGTCAAGGAACTCAGCCACCTGCCGATCGTCGTCGACCCCTCGCACGGCACGGGCCGCTGGGAAATGGTGCGCCCGATGGCAAGAGCCGCCGTCGCCGCCGGCTGTGACGGCCTCATCATCGAAGTCCATCCGCATCCGGAAGTCGCCCTCTCCGACGGCGACCAGAGCCTCACGCCGAAGAACTTCAAGGCCCTGATGGAAGAAGTCGGTGCCTTTGGAAAGCTGATGGGGAAGACCTTATGATGAACGGTACAAACAAAGAACTAAAGCCCCCCTCTCCGAGGGGGGGGAACCGCGAAGCGGTGGGGGGAGTAGTCGGGAGCACAAGCCGAATTTCTTCTGCTGACCCCACGGCGGCAGGTGCACCCACGTTAAAACTTGCGATTATCGGCGTCGGGTTAATCGGCGGTTCCTTAGGCCTTTGCTTAAAGCGCGCCCTGGGCGACAAGATTTTCATCACCGGCCTCTGCCGCACGGAGCGCTCCATGCAGCGCGCCATGGCCCGCGGCGCCGTCGACTTTGCGGGCGACGACCTCGAAAACGTCGTCGGCGGGGCAGACATCATCTTCCTCTCGCCGCCCGTCCTCCAGATCGTCCCGATGGTCGAAAAAATCGCTCCCTACCTCAAGAATGGCGCTATCCTCACGGACGCCGGTAGCACGAAATCCTACCTGTCCGAGCATCTGCGGCCGCTCCTCCCCGAAGGCGTCACCTACATCGCCGGCCACCCCATGACCGGCAAGGAAAAGAGCGGCGTCGAGGCTGCCGACCCCGACCTCTTCCGCGGCAAAGCCTACGTCATCGTGCCGACCGGCGCACCAAAGGAGGCTGTCGACAAACTCATGAGCATCCTCCAATACACCGAAGCCAATTTCACCACCCTCGACCTCGCGACGCACGACCGCTGCGCCGCCGTCATCAGCCACGTCCCACACGTCACCGCCGCCGCCCTCGTCACGCTGCTCGCGCGTACCGGCGGCGACCGCGAAGCCTGCACCCGCCTCATCGGCGGCGGCTTCAAAGACACGACCCGCATCGCCTCGTCCAACGCCGACATGTGGGCGGACATCTGCATGACGAACGGCCCCGCCATCGCCGAAAACCTCCGCGCCCTCCAAGGCATCCTCGGCGAAGTCATTGACGCCTGCGAACACCACGACCGCCAGTTCATCCATGACTATTTTACCGCATCCAAGCGCATCCGCGACGGCCTCCTCGAAAACGCCGCGAAAGAAAAAATCGACCCAAACTGAAAACGACCGCTTCGCGTCCGCACACGTTGCTTCGCGGCGGCCAAGGGGTTCCACAAGGATTCCGTTAAGGAATCGTCCGTGGAATCCGGTGGACCCCTTGGCCGCCCCGTGCATCGAGCCTGACTTCGCGACCACGAAAGGATCTTTTTACCCACCATGAACATCAAACTCACCGACCTCGCCGCGGCGATCGCCCGCTCCGACGTCGTCACCTCCTATATCGACACCGTCTCTGGCCGCGTCCTTACCCTCGAAGCAGAGGAGGGTGACGATACTGCCTTCGACCATGCCATGCGCATCGAAGAAGACTTTGAGCGTTACATCCCGCTCCCAGACATCTACGATGCCGAAGAGCCCCGCGCCATGCAGGCCTTTGCCGACGCGCAGCCTGCGGCTACCCGCGACCGCCTTGCTGCCATCCTCGCCGCGCCAGGTGCCGCCCCGCGCTTCCACCGCGAAGTCCGCCACTTGCTGCTCGAAAAAAAGTGGCAGGCCTTCCTCCATTCCCACCTTCTCGTCGTCGCCAAAGATTTCTGCGAAGAGAACGGTATCGCCTATGACATCTGAAAACACGTATGAAAAAAAGAGCTGCTTGCTGTTGCAGCTCTTTTTTTCATGGGCTTTTATGGGCAATTACTCTCCGAGCATTTCCTTCTTCATCTCGCGATACCGTCTCGTATAATATGGCCCGTCCTGCGCCTCGCGATGGTCGAAGCCGTAGGCTCTGCGGCTGACGGCGAGGATCGGCGGGGCCTGGATGCGTTTGGCGATGGCCATGCCGCTGAAAAGGTTCCACCAACGTTCGAGATCGGCAATGAATTCCTTCGGGGTGGGAAAGTATTTGGCGACGAGGCCTTCCGCGCAGCCGAGGTTCTTTTCGACCGTTCCCTCTTTGTACCACGCGAGCAGGTCTTCTGGCGTCGCTTTCTGCCAGCGCTCGACGAACGAGCGGAACAGGTAGTCGTGATACGGGTATTTGATGGGGTCGCCTTTGCCTTCGTCAACGTTCTGGGCGCTTGAGAGTTCGGCGCTCGGAACGAGGTCAATGATGCCTTGGGGCACGACTTCGCGGCCGTAGACGGTGTCGTTGAGGTAGCGGGCGAGGTCGTAGACCTGGCATTTCCAGAGGTCGGCGAGCGCGGCGAGGAAGCCGGACTGGTCGCCGTAGAGCGTCGAGTAGCCGACCGTCGTCTCGGCCTTGTTCGCGTTGCAGGTGAAGCCGCCGCCAAACGCCGCGGCTGCGCCGGCCAGCACGCGCGCACTGCGGTCGCGCGCCTGGATGTTTTCGAGGACGAACGACGAAATGGAGAGATGCCATTCCGTGCCGTCGGCGAGGTTCTTCACCGGCAGGGACTCGAGCTGCGATTTCGTGAGGTCGACGGATTCCTGGATCGGCACGATGAGGTAGTGGCAGTCGAGGTTCTTGGCGAGCTGCGCCGAGAGGCCCTTCGTCGTTTCGGAGTTGAAGACGCTCGGCATGTTGACGAGTAGCAGGTTTTCGGGGCCGAGGACCTTGGCGTAGAGCGCGGCGGCGACGGCGGAGTCGATGCCGCCCGAGATGCCGATGACGACTTTCTTCATGTGGATGCTCGCGAGGAATTCGCGGACGCCGTAGGAAAGCGCGCGATAAATGTCGGCAATTGGCGGCTCCGGCGGCTGCGGCGCGGCGCTCATGGCATCGATGCGGTCGAGGTCGGTGACGGCGAGCGTTTCTTCGTAGGCCGGGCAGACTTTGACGACGCGGCCCGTCGCGCTGTAGACCGTACTCGAGCCGTCAAACGTATAAATCGTCTTGCCGTTGTTCTGCAGGCCGATGTTGTTGACGTAGAAGAGCGGCGTATGCGCGGCCTTCGCCTGCGCGCCAAACACGCGGTTGCGCTTGTCGTTCTTGCCGAGCGTGTACGGCGACGCCGAAATGTTGACGAAGAAGTCGATGTCGTGGTGGCGGTTCAAGACGTCGAGCGGCGTCAGGCTGTAGTCGTCGCTCCAGCCGTCTTCGCAGAGCAGGCCGCCGACGCGGTAGCGCTGGCCCTTGATGTCGAGCGTCAGCGGGGAGAGCAGGCGTTCGGCCGTCGTGCCGAGCTCGCGCGCGAGCTTTTGCAAGCTGAAGAAATGGCGCGTGTCGTCAAATTCGCGGTAGTTCGGCAGTAGCGTCTTGATGATGAACGGGTAGACCATGGACTCGGGAGAGACGAGCTTGCCGTCCTGCGCGCAGAAAAGAGCGTTGTACTTGCGCACGCGGCCGTCGTTGTTCTTTTTCTCCCAGTCAATCGCGATGTTGCCGAAGAGAACGACGATGCCCTGTGCGGCGGCGATGACGTCGCGGCCATAGCTTTCGCAGTCGCGCAAAAATGCCGACTGCTCCCAGGCGTCGCCGAGGAGATACCCCGGGATGCACATTTCGGGGAATACGATGACATCGACATCCTGCGCTTTCGCGTCCGCGATCATCCGCAGCATCGCCTCCGTGTTGACATCCGGATGTCCCGGCGAGACCTTCATCTGCGCCATGGCGATTTTCAGCATATGCAAACACCTCTGTTTGTGGTATAATGGTTACAATTTTACACGCTCCCTATTTTACCATATTCTTTACCATTATGAAAGCAGAGGCGATCCTTTTGAATTACATCAGCACGCGCGGCGGTATGGAGAAGCTTTCTTCGGCTGAGGCCATTTTGCAGGGGCTGTCCGGCAATGGCGGGCTTTTCGTGCCGGAGGAGATTCCGACGGTCAGCGAGGCGTTCATCGAGGGGCTCGTGCCGCTCACGTATGAGGAGCGCGCCGTCCGCGTCCTCAAGGAATTCCTGACGGACTATGGCGAGGACGAGATCCGGGGCTGCGTCACGCGCGCTTATGGCGGGGCGAAGTTCGACAGCGAGCGCCGCGCGCCGACGCGGCTGCTGCAGGACCGCAGCGTGCTCGAGCTCTGGCACGGGCCGACGAGCGCGTTCAAGGACATGGCGCTCCAGCTGCTGCCGCAGCTCATGTCGACGGCGCTCAAGAAGACGGGTGAGCAGGCGACGATCCTCATCCTCGTCGCGACGTCGGGCGACACGGGAAAGGCCGCGCTCGCAGGCTTCCAGGATGTGCCGCAGACGAAGATCATGGTGTTCTATCCCGAGGGCGGCGTCAGCAAGATCCAGCAGCTCCAGATGGTGACGCAGGAAGGCGGCAACGTCAACGTCACGGCCGTGCGCGGCAATTTTGATGACGCGCAGACGGGCGTGAAGAAAATCTTTGGCGACAAGGCGTTCGCGAAAGAGCTCGCGGCCGCGCAGACGAAGCTGTCGTCGGCGAATTCCATCAACTGGGGCCGCCTCGTGCCGCAGATCGTCTACTATTTCAGCGCCTATGCCGACCTGCTCGCGGCCGAGCGCATCCAGATGGGCGACGCCATCAATTTCTGCGTGCCGACGGGCAACTTCGGCGACATCCTCGCGGGCTGGTATGCGAAGTGCATGGGCCTGCCGGTTGGCCGCCTCATTTGCGCGTCGAACAAGAACAACGTGCTGACGGACTTCCTGACGACGGGCACGTATGACCGCAACCGCGATTTCTACAAGACCATCACGCCGTCGATGGACATCCTGATTTCGAGCAACCTCGAACGCCTGCTTTACCACATGTCCGGGAGCTCCGACGCCGTTGCTGGCTGGATGCGCGAGCTCCAGGAGACGGGCAAGTACACGATTCCGCAGGACCTCCTCGCGCGCATCCAGCAGACGTTCGCGGCGGGCTGGGCCGATGATGAGGCGACGAAGGGCGCGATTGCCGAGGCGTTCGAGGGCAGCCACTACGTCATGGACACGCATACGGCCGTGGCGTGGCGCGTCGCCGACGACTACCTCGACCGCACGGGCGACGAGCGCCCGATGGTCGTCGTCTCGACGGCGAGCCCGTACAAGTTCAGCGGCAGCGTGCTCGAAGCGCTCGGCGCGTCGACGGACGGGAAGGACGCGTTCGCGCTCCTCGACGAGCTCCAGGACATCAGCGGCACGGCCGCGCCGACGGGCCTGTCGGGCCTTCGCAGCAAGGACGTCCGCCACAAGGACGTCTGCGAGAAAAAAGATATGAAAAATTTTGTTGCCGCGTTTGCGAAACAATAAGAATACAAGCCGCCATAACAAAAACGAATGGAAAGCACTGCCTGTTTGGCATTCAGAAAACCAAGGAAAACAAAGATTGCTTTCGTTGCATTCGTGTTGTTTATGACGGCTTCTGCGCGTCTGCAAACCATTCTGACGGGCTTTTCATCACTTCGTGAATATTTGACATTTATGGATGAATAAGGTATTATTATAGCCGTTGAGGGGAACGGCAGGCAGCCGCCCCGCACGTACAATCGAATTTCAAATGTATGAAAGAGGTTGAAAGCACATGGCAAACGTTGATCTGAGCCAGTATGGCATCACTGGTGTCACGGAGATTCTCCACAATCCTTCTTACAAGGTTCTCTTCGAGGAAGAGATGAAAGATGGCCTGACGGGCTACGAGAAGGGCCAGATTTCGGAGCTGGGCGCCGTCAATGTCAAGACCGGTATCTTCACGGGCCGTTCCCCGAAAGACAAATTCATCGTCGATGACGAGACGTCGCATGACACGGTTTGGTGGGACAGCGAGTCCTATCACAACGACAACCATCGTGCTACGAAAGAGGCATGGAAGGCCGTCAAGGAGATCGCAAAGAAAGAGCTCTCCGGCAAGAAGCTCTATGTCGTCGATGGCTTCTGCGGCGCGAACAAGGACACGCGCATGGCCGTCCGCTTCATCGTCGAAGTCGCTTGGCAGGCACATTTCGTCTCGAACATGTTCATCAAGCCGACGGCAGAAGAGCTCGAGAACTTCAAGCCGGACTTCGTCGTCTTCAACGCTTCGAAGGCAAAAGTCGAGAACTGGAAGGAACTCGGCCTGCACTCTGACACGGCTGTCGTCTTCAACCTCACGGAGCGCCAGCAGGTCATCATCAACACGTGGTACGGCGGCGAGATGAAGAAGGGCATGTTCTCCATGATGAACTACTTCCTCCCGCTCAAGGGCATCGCTGCCATGCACTGCTCCGCGAACACGGACAAGCAAGGCAAGAACACGGCCATCTTCTTCGGCCTCTCCGGCACGGGCAAGACGACGCTCTCCACGGATCCGAAGCGCCTGCTCATCGGCGACGACGAGCACGGCTGGGATGACGACGGCATCTTCAACTTCGAGGGTGGCTGCTATGCAAAGGTCATCAACCTCGACATGGAGTCCGAGCCGGACATCTATGGCGCCATCAAGCGCAACGCCCTCTTGGAGAACGTTGTCCTCGACAAGGATGGCAAGATTGACTTCGCTGACAAGTCCATCACGGAGAACACGCGCGTGTCCTATCCGATCGACCACATCAAAGGCACGGTCAAGGGCTTCGTCAACGACCGCAGCGCAGCACCAGCCGCCAAGAGCGTCATCTTCCTTTCCGCTGACGCGTTCGGCGTCCTGCCGCCGGTCTCCATCCTGACGCCGGAGCAGATGCAGTACTACTTCCTGTCCGGCTTCACGGCGAAACTCGCTGGCACGGAGCGCGGCATCACCGAGCCGACGCCGACGTTCTCCGCTTGCTTCGGCCAGGCGTTCCTCGAACTCCATCCGACGAAGTACGCACAGGAGCTCGTCAAGCGCGTCAAGGCCAACGGCACGAAGGCATACCTCGTGAACACGGGCTGGAACGGCACGGGCAAGCGCATCTCCATCAAGGACACGCGCGGCATCATCGACGCCATCCACAGCGGTGCGATCCAGAACTGCCCGACGAAGAAGATCGACTACTTCGGTCTCGAAATCCCGACGAAGCTCGAAGGCGTCGCCACGGAAGTCCTCGACCCGAAGGATACGTACAAAGACCCGTCCGAGTGGGACAAGAAGGCCAAGAAGCTCGCGCAGATGTTCATCGACAACTTCGCGAAGTACACGGACACGGAAGCTGGCAAGGCTCTCGTTGCCGCTGGCCCGCAGCTCTGATTTTTGAGCTATAAAATATTATCGTAAGATAAATGGACCTGAATTATTCAACAAGCAAAGGATCGGGATTGTCGATCCCTTGCCATAACTAACGTAACGCTGCTTTCCATCCCTCTACCCAATGGGTGAAGATTG
>OMZR01000180.1 GCA_900315575.1 uncultured Veillonellaceae bacterium | reverse complement strand
CCATCTGAATGGGCAAAGGTGTGCATGAGTGGATTTTTACATCCAGCTCATGCTGGATTTTCAGGGCATACGGGATGTTTTCCGTGTGCGAAGTTTGAGCTATTATACTATATCGACGGAAAAACGCAAAACTTAAATTAAAATTTTTTCTAAAGAATTTTCACCCCTGCACCGGCGTCAGTCCCTGCGATTCGATGAAGGCTCGAACCTGCTCCACCGTCCAGCCTGTCACTTCAGAAATGAACGAAAGGTTCATCCCCTTTTTCAGGAGGTTGCGAATGATTTTCTGCGTTGTATTCAGTTCAGCATCCTGTACAAGTCCATCGCTCAAATTGCACATGCGGTTCATCCCCTTTCGCAGTCCATCGTCTATCTGCATCCCAAATTTCTCTTTGAGTTTCTGTGCCTTCTGTTCCGCCGTGATGTTTTCTAGAAAGATCGTATACAGGAACTCCATGAGCCTGCTTTTCTTCTCGTCCTTCCCGATATAAATCATCGTCACATGGAGCAGGTCGTAGTTTTCTCTGGCTTCATGGAAATCGCCTTTGTCAACAGTTTCCTTGAATTCGTAATGTGCAATCGTGCTGTGCTGTTTAGGCACATAAAAACAAATCCAAATGGTGTAAACTTTGCAGATTTCCTCGTAATGGTCATTCTTGAATTCGCGCCCTTTCTGTGAGGAAATCAAGCGGCAGCCATAATAGAATGCCCGCTTTGCCATCGGGTAATCTTCTTTTGCACGCTGCGCTTCGATGTTGATGATGAGCTTGATGCGCCGTCCAGTCTTCGGCACGCGTGCATAGAAAAGCACATCGAATGTGACGCGGCCTTCTTTATGTTCGTTTGATTCGTTTTGAAGGCCATGAATCTTTTGGGGCAGGCCGCCTAGCGGCAGTTCTGTCCATACATCATTCGTCAGACCTGCATCCACAGGGACGGCTCCCACATAGGGATTCCCCTCGATGCATTTTTCTTCGATATCGCGCAGGCTGACATCGCGAAATTCCTCTACAGTCTGCTTCATGACGGGTGCAAGCACTTGACGGCATGCCAGCACATTCTTCGCTTCTGCATCATAAGAAGCTCGCTGTGCCTCAAATAATTCGTCTGAAAATCCTTTTTCTCTCTGCCGTCTATCCATTTCACTTCACCTTTTTACTGTAGCAGGCTCAGCACGCCGCTGGCGTTCTGGTTGGCCTGGGCGAGCATGGACTGGGCGGATTGGGTGAGGACGTTGGACTTCGTGTATTCCGTCATCTCTTTCGCCATGTCGGCGTCGCGGATGGTGGATTCGGAGGCCTGGACGTTCTCGGATGCCGTCGTGAGGTTGCTGCTCGTGTAGGAGAGACGGCTGATGAGAGAGCCGATCGTCGTCGCCTGGTCGAGAGACTTGCGCAGGGCGCGGTCAAAGATCGTCAGCGCGCGCTTCGCATCGGCGCGAGTCTGAACGCTGAAGAGATTGCCATTGTCATCGCGCAGACCGAGGGCGTTCGCATGGATGTCGGAGAATGAGGCAAAGATGTTCTGGTTTGCCTTCGTGCCGACCTGGAAGCGGAAGCCTGCGTTCGTGAGGTCAGGCTTCGGGTAGTCGCCCCAGTCCATCGTGAGGCCCTCGATCGTCGTCTGCCGCGCAGACGGATACCACCAGTAGCGCGTGGACATGCCTTCGAGCACGACCTGCTTGCCGTTCGCTTCTTCACCGTTCCACGATTTCGAGCCTGTCGCAGAACCGGTATCGCGCATGTTTTCAAGATCAATGTCGCAGTAGTTCTTAAGGAACGCCGTGGCACTGCCTGCCTTTGCAAAGTCAGCCTTATAGGCGGCCTTCGCTTCGGCTTCGGTCGCAAACGCTCCCTTCGAAGCCGCCGCAATGGCCGAATCAATACCGTCCTGCGTCGCGCCCTTTGCTACAAGCGTCGACATGAGACGTTTCATAGAATGGCCGTCATGGCCGCTCTTCGCATTAAGATAGTGGAGGAACGAATAACCGCCGACATAAGCATCATCATTATTCGTCGAATCAATCGTATTTGCCGTCATACTTTTAAATGAGGCTTTACGGAAGTCATCGATACCATGCGTATATTCAGCGGCACCTTCGGCGATATAAGATGATCCGCCTGCGCTAGATTGGAGAAATTCCGAATGTTTGTGGACATGACAGCATGCGTGAATTCATGGGCAATCGTGCGGTCAAGATCTCCAGCACTCGTATTATTCGAGCTGCCGCTCGGATCCGTCTGATTCAGCTTGTTATAATAATCCATGTTGACGGTGAGCGTCAGCTTGTCTGTCGTATCACCAGCAAAATGGGAAGTGACATAAGCAAGTGGAGAATTGGTTCCTGTGCCTTCGTTACTAAACACAAGGTTCATTTCTCGCACGCTCGCCGTATCATCTGTAAACGCAATACCATACGAATCCTTGATGAGCTGCAAGCTCGAATCAATCCATTCGCTGTTGAGCGCCTTGACGATCGTCTGTTTGACATCGGTCGCGACATCGGCCGAGCCGTCAAACAGCGTCTTGTTGTTGAACGTGACATTCGCATTATCTTCGAGCTGGTCGATGGACTGGTTGATCTCTTTCTGGATCGTCGCACGGTCGGTGTCCGTGTTCGTGTCGTTCGCCGCGTTGATGGCCTTCTCCTTCATCGTCTTGAGGAGATCGACCGTCGAGCTGATCGCGCCATCTGCCGTCTTGAGCAGACTCGTCGCGTTCTGCGCGTTCTGGTTGTCCTGGTTGAGGCCGCGCAGCTGGACGCGCATGCGCTCGCTGATGGAGTAGCCAGACGCATCGTCGCCTGCGCCATTGATCTTCATGCCGGTCGAAACCTTCTTGAGGTCTTTGCCGAGCTTGTCGTTGTTCTTCTTGAGCTCCCCGAGCGCTGATTGCGCCGCCATATTGTTCTTGATGACCATTGCCATGATGAAAGTTCCTTTCCTTAGGTTCTGAGGGAGATCCGGGCGCTAAATCCTTTCGTCCTATATATCGTCGATTTCCGAAAAAACTTAAATGAAAAATGCCCTGCAGAGGAAAAATTTTTCCTTCCGCAGGGCATTTTTAGGCTCCCTCCCAGAGGGAGCTGTCAGCGAAGCTGACTGAGGGAGTCTCACAAGATGGGCGTGTGCAATACTCGATTGTCACTTACGCGGGCTGCGCAGTTGCCTCTTTCGACGCCCGCATAAGCTGCAATCGTGCATCTCCAGCGCCTAGCTTGTGAGACTCCCTCCGCCCTTCGGGCACCTCCCTCTGTGAGGGAGGCTAAAAGGGCTCGAAGTCTCAGCCTTTTTCTGCTTCCACGATGGGCTCTTTCACGGTCGAGCCCAGTACGCCTCCAACGACGGCGCCGATCACGGCTGGCACGAGCCAGCCCATCTGGATGCCGTAGAACGGGACGTATTCGGAGAGCAGGCCCGTGATGGCGGGGAGGCCGAGGCCGGCGGCCGAGAGGGCATCGATGGCGCTGAAGACGAGCGTCGCGAGCAGCGCGCCGCGGTAGATGCCGGGGCGGCTGCCGATGATGCTGTCAAAGAGCGACAGCACGACGAAGACGATGACGAGCGGATAGATGAGCAGCAGGAACGGCACGGCGAGCGCGATGATCTGCGTGAGGCCGACGTTCGAGACAGCGAAGGAGAAAATGAGGAAGCCGAGCAGCAGG
>OMZR01000016.1 GCA_900315575.1 uncultured Veillonellaceae bacterium | reverse complement strand
CTATATCGACGGCTGGCATCGTATGTGCCCAGAATATGAGATTCGTCGTTGGGATGAGACAAATTATGATGTTGCAAAACATCCGTATATGAAGGCGGCGTATGAAGCAGGGAAGTGGGCGTTTGTTTCCGACTACGCGCGGCTCGACATTGTCTGTCAGTATGGCGGATTTTATTTTGATACGGACGTGGAAATCGTTCGAAATCTCGAGGAATTGAGATACAATGAAGCCTTCATGGCAATGGATTCTTCGCATCGCGTAAGCTCGGGATTGGGGATCGGTTCTGTACCGCATCAGCCTGTGATGGAAGAGTTGCGGGATGCGTATGATTCATACGAATTTGAGGATTTTCATGGACAAGAGGAACGTCAAGCAAAAAATATCTTGGTTTGTCCAGAGTTGCAGTCACGTGTATTGGAGCGATATGGATTTATTCGTGATTGCTTGAGGATGCAGGACATCCGAGGCGTACGCATCTATCCTGTGCCGGTTCTTTGTGGGCAAATAGGAAATCGGCGGATTGTGACAGAGCAAACATACAGTGTCCATCATTATGCGGGGACATGGACATCGCAAGGATGAATGTAAGAACAACAAGGAGGACGCAAGGAATGAAAACTACAAAAAACAATAAATTTCATACCATCATGGAGGCTTTCGATAAGAGGCTGGAAGATTTGTTTGCAATCTGCAACGGTCGGACAGTCGTGCTTTGGGGATATGGTTATAGCGGCCATTGCCTGGAAGGAGCGTTTCGTCGACGTGGAAAACAGATCGAAGTGCGTATGGACGTGGGTGGAAACGTACAGGGCGTTTGGCGTCCTGCGATGCTTTCACGCCTGGATCCGCAACGCCACATCATCCTTTTGACCTTTCCACCAGATGATGACCTTGTGCGGAAGTTGGAATCTGCTGGATTCCGATGTGGAGAGAGCTATGTCCCTGTGATCTCTTTTTTCTATGGTCCTGGCGAAGCGCGTCCGTTTTCTAGCTTTGACTGGATGGAGTATCAGGCATCTATTGATATTCGTAAGAGCGAGATGGGAGCGGACTGCGAAAAGGTAGATTCCAATAATGCATATGGGAAAGGGCCGGACTATGCGCTCTTGAAGGTTCTGGATAACTTTGCATTTCGACCGACGGATTGCATCTTTGACTATGGATGCGGGAAGGGGGCAGCTTTCGTCCAGTTTGAACGAATCGGTGTCTCCTGGGGGGGATAGAGTACGATCAAGGGCTTTATGAAACATGCATTCGGAACCTTAAGACACTAGGATTGCCGACAGAGACTGTCGTGCATGGGGATGCCAGTACGTTCGATGGAATTGATGACTATGATTATTTCTATTGTTACAACTCATTCATAGGAGAAACATTTTCGCGAACCATTGCGCAGATGGAGGCAAGCTGGAAACGGCGACCGCGCCGTATGACGTTCATCTACAGCAACCCATTCTGCCATGATCGCGTCATAGAACATGATTTGTTCCACCTGACAAAGATGATTCCAGCAGGATTCTATATCCCAGAAGTATATGTGTATCAAATAGAGGAAAAATGATTGAATGAGCCATATGAGAAAGGAATGTAATGACGAACAACTGGGTGCTTTGTGATGATGCGGTTGGCAAGGATTGTTGTGTGACCGTCTGCAAAGATGCGACGGCATGGGAACGCATCGAACCAAACATGATTTACAATCGACTCGATCTTATTCGCGAGGAGCCATCGGAGCTTCTGCAAGTGAATGTAAATGGCAAAATGCTATACATTCCCTGTTGCGTTGTCGATAATACAGCAATTCTCGGTATCTGGGGGACGTGCCTTTCGATGGCACAGGTGCAAGCTGTGGCGCAGCATATCTTTGCACGCAGGTCAGATGTCGTGGCTGTTAGCAGCCGCAGAGTCGATCTTGTCAATGCACCAGAGACGTTTCAACGTGTGAATGACTTTCATATTGTATTGCCGGACGATCCAGCGGAGCTGGATCAACGGGTTTCTTCGAAAATGAGATACAATCTTCGACGGGAGCATAGGCTGGTAGAAAAAGCGTATGGGGCGTTTTCTGTTGATGAATGTCGCGTGGAAGATGCAGAGGCTGAGCATCTTTTTGAGCAGTACTTTTCTATGAAGCGCGTGACACATGGCCGCGAGTACGGTATGACAATGGATGAGTATATCCGCACGTATTATGTTTCCACGATTTATACCTTGCGCTTTGGTGGACGTGTCGCGGCAATCGTACTTTCCTGCGAACAAGGTTCTTCTGTCTATTTGGAAAATCTTACCTATGATACTGCCTTTGCAAAGCTGTCACCGGGCAGCTTGCTTTACAACTTGTATCTGAAGCGCCTGGCAGAGAAAGGAAAAAGGAGTCTTTACCTCAAAGGCGGCTCACTGGCGTACAAGTACCATTACGGCAGTATCGAGCAATGGCTCTCGACATTCAAGATTTACCGCAATGCCGATGTTGTCGGGCAAGATACTTTTTAAATGCAGGACAACAATGGCAGAATGGAAATAAGGGGAGGAGATCTTATGATTCCGATTGACATACGAGAAGACACACGGATCCTCATTGTTGCGCCGCATCCCGATGATGAATGCATTGGTGCTGGTGGCGTGCTGGCGCAGTATGGTGCGCAGTGTGATGTCATGCTGCTCACGAATGGATGCGCGTGCGACCAGCGAAAGTCGTCAGAGCATCTCATTGCTGTTCGGCGTGAAGAGTTCGTTCGGGAGATGGCACTGGCGGGGGTGCATCAGTTCTGGTCGCTCGGCATTGAGGATGAGACGCTCATGTCGCATACGGATTGCCTGCTTGCATTCAATCTTGCACCGTATGATGTCATTTTTGTCGCGAGCCATCGAGACAATCACCCAGATCACCAAGCGGCGTCAGCTTGTGTCCGACGCGCTCTTGCCGAACAGGGGGGTACGCCTGCTGTCTACGAATACGAAATTGCAACACCACTTGCAGATCCATCGGAATACCTTGACATCACAGACGTTATGGAACGGAAAATTGCCCTCATTTGTTGCCATGCTTCGCAGATTGCATCGTTTGATTATGTAGGACTTGCACACTCCATCAATGCTTACCGCGCTGCGCAGGATAAGCGCATTGCTTATGCAGAGGCCTATGAGCGTGTCAACCTTGAAGCAGATGATAGTGATGATCTTGCACGTATCGCAGCACAGAAACAACGTTACCAGCATCTCTATCACATATCCTGTCGTTGGCTTGAACATGTTGCTGGAGGCTGGAGACTTGCGGATGCCCTGAAGTCACGCGGTTGTCGTACGATTGCCATCTATGGAGATACGCCGTTTGCCCGCATTATTGCTCGAGCACTTCGTGGAACATCGACCAAAATGGCATGCCTGATAGATCGCAAGGGAAAGAGCCGACAGGTCTCTGATATCCCGGTCGTACGTCCGGATGAAGATATCCCCGATGTTGACATTGTTCTCATCACGGTTGCGCATGATGAGGAGGACATTCGAAAAGCGTTGGCAGGAAAAGGCTTGCAGTCGTTAGGAATTGAGGAATTGTTGACACAATCGGAGCCATTTCTATCGATGGATAATTGAAACAGAGGACGGATTCTTTGATGGGAAGGAAATGACGATGAAGCCGATACGCACGCTAGCCATGTATCTGCCACAGTTTCATGAGGTGCCGGAAAATAGTGCTTGGTGGGGTGAGGGGTATACGGAATGGACTGCAGTAAAGAATGCGGTGCCATATTTTTCAGGCCATAACCAGCCGGTGGTACCGCTCAATGAAAATTACTATAACCTTCTGTCGAAAGACACGATGGTTTGGCAGGCCGGACTGGCAAAGAAGTATGGCATCGATGGTTTTTGTTTTTATCATTACTGGTTTGGGAAAGATCGAAAAATTCTCGAAAAACCAGCGGAAAACCTGCTGAAATGGAAGGATATCAATTTGCCGTTTTGTTTCGACTGGGATCCGCAGACATGGGCCAGAACCTGGTCAAAACTTGGAAATCCATGGGCAGACAAGTTTGAACAAAAGGCAGATCGAAGAAGAGAACAAGAAAATGGGATTCTCATTCAGCAGGATTTCGGAGATGAAACTTATTGGAAAAAACATTTTGATTACCTGCTTTCGTTTTTTCAGGATGACAGATATATACGTATTGATGGAAAGCCTATTTTTATTTTTCATCGAACAAGGATGTTTCCGTGTTTGGAACGGATGGCTGCATACTGGCGGAAACTTGCGGCAAAGGCAGGTCTGCCTGGGTTATATCTCATTGGACTAGGCGTTCCAAATAGGGCAATGGATGCGGTTATTTATCCTATGGATTATGGAAAGAGTTCCTTGATATCAGATCGGAAATCGTTGCAGAGGATTCCTGGGACATTGTTGGAGGGAGCAGATTACGATGATGTGTGGAAATATTTCCTGACGGTTCCACCTTCCTCAGGGCAACGGACACTGTGGCTGGGTGTTGTTTCATATGATGATTCACCACGGCGGGGAGAGCAAGGGGAAGTCTATCTGCATGTGTCACCCGCGAAATTCCAGCATTATTTCGGACAGCTCATGCGCAAGAGCCGTGAAGCTGGAAATCCATTCGTTTTCATTAATGCATGGAATGAATGGGGAGAGGGGATGAAGCTGGAACCAGATGTAAAGACGGGATATGGGTATCTAGAGGCTGTTCGTGATGTGGTACGAACAGACACCGATGAGCTTCCAGCGATCGACCCTGGAGAAGTAGAGAAAGGTCGCCAAAGCTATGTCGAAAATCTTGAATATCAGGCAGAAAGAAATCAAAAATTCTATTTTTTATTTCGTGATTGGATGAGATGCAAACGGGAAGGAAAATCTCTTGCTCGATATTTTCGAGAGCGCGGTTGGAAAAAGATTGCAATTTATGGATATGGGCGGCATGGAATCGAATTTTTCCAAGACTTGCAGGGGCAGAATGATGTGAAAGTTTCCTATCTTATTGATGCGCGTAAAGATGCTATGGATGGGAAAACACCGTTGGCTGTTTTTCGGCCAGAAGAAGAACTGCCTCTGTGTGATGCCGTTGTCGTGAGCGTCATTGATGAATATGACAGTATTCTAAAAATATTGCAAGAACGCATTAACATGCCGATCGTCTCGTTGGCGGAAGTAGTTACGATGACGGCAGAGAAATGAAATGGGAGTACAAGGTTCATATGAAGGTGCTTTTGTTCGGCTGTGGAACGTATTATCGGCGTTATCGTCATCTTTTCGATGGAATGCAAGTAGCTGCGATCGTAGACAATTTTTCGTCTCAAAAAGAGATGGATGGAATTCCAGTCCTTCGGCCGAAAGTATTGGAGGCGTTCGATTTTGACTGCATCTACCTTCTGATGGCAAGGGATTTTCCTGTTTATCAGCAGCTTTTGAAGCTTGGGATTCCGTGCGAGAAAATTGTTCGCATACACGATCTCTTTCGCTTGGAAAATTTTCCTCGGCCTTCTTTCTTGGATGGATGCCGTCGGAAGGAAGGTTCTTCTGGAAGATGCATGCTGATCAGCAATGGACTTTCGCGGACAGGGGCGCCGATGGTGCTGTTTTCTGTTGCCTGCATCTTTCGGGCGCATGGGTATGATGTGACCGTATTTTCTCCGACTGACGGGCCGCTTCATCAGATGTATCGCGCGCAGGGGATTTCCGTGATTGTCGATCTGGATATGAGATTGGGACGGCTCGACCGACTTCCGTGCAGGGAATATGATTTTGTCTGGATGAATACGGTCCTTTTTGCATACCTGCTGCAGAAACGCAGATGCCGTCTTCCGGTCTTCTGGTGGATTCATGAAGCAGAGAAGTTCTATGCAGAAGCAGATACCGCTTTGACCGGAGAAGAATGGAAGGGCGTGCATGCATTTTGTGTGAGTGGATGGGCAGCGCAGAATTTCAAGCGGCTGGTTCCGCAGGGATCACAGCATATGGATGGCATTTTTCCCTATGGTATTCCAGATGCAAGGATGCAGGAAACAACGCATCATGGAAAGCTGACGTTTGCCATCATCGGAACGATGGGAAAAATCAAGGGGCAGGCGTTCTTCCTTTCCGTATGGAGACGAGTGTTCTCTTCGGCTCCTTCGGTCGAGTTGTATTTAGTCGGTGGTGGAGATGAAGGAAGCTCGGAACTGCGAGAGATCCAGCTGGCGGCTGATGGATGTGAGAATGTCAGATTCTTGGGAGAACTGTCACATGATGAGGTGCTGAGGCTGTATTCCGAGATCGATGTACTCGTCTGTCCGTCGATGGATGATCCGCTTCCTGTCGTCGCGACCGAGGCGATGATGAATGCTCGTCCGTGCCTCGTATCGGATCATACGGGAACCGCCGATTTCATAAAGCCCGATGTTAATGGATGGGTATTTCACATGGGCGATACAAAGGATCTCGAACGCAAGCTTTTGGAGATTGTCGCACAGAAGGAGCATTTGCCAGAGGTAGGGCGTCAGGCGAGAAAATGTTATGAAGAGCATTTCTCGTATGCTGCATTCGAAAAGCGCGTGCTGGAGGCAGCACAATGCATGATGAAAGAAGGGAGCCTGCATGATGAATAAGATCATCCTGTGGGGAACAGGACGCGTCTTCTCGGCGCATCTCCGACGCATTCAGTATGGATGCCGATATGGAGAATTTGAAGTTCTTGGTGTGACATCTAATGATGATTGGTATCAAGAATTGGATGGATTTCCATTCATTCCCAAAGCGGAACTTGTGAAGCATCCATGTGACTATATTCTCGTTGCAAATCGGGGGCATCTGGACGAGATTCGTGAGGAATATGTTGCTTTGGGCGGAGAAAGGGCGAAAGTTCTCTCAATCGATGTTCTTGATATTCCTAGATTTACATTTGATCAATATATCGAGCTCTACCGATCAAAAATCTCGATCATTTCAAATAATTGTTGGGGTGGCGTGACATATCATGCGCTTCATTTACCGTTTGAATCCCCTTTTATCAACATGTTTGAGACGGATGAAGAATATCTGGAGCTTTTACGAGATTTCGAATATAAGATTCGGTGTCCTCTGGAGTATGTGAAGGATGAATACAACGAGGTGGAAAAAATCACGTATCCGGTATTCTCACTCGATGGGACGCTCCTCCATATGAATCATTATCCCGATCGGAAGCAGGCGGAAAGGAAATGGAAGGAGCGCTTGCAGCGTCTGAATCCGGAAAACTTGTTTTTCATGATGTACACGGAAAGCAAAGATGCAGCGAAGGAATTTGAACGGCTGCCCTATGAGAAAAAAGTTTGTTTCACATCCTTCCCGTCCAGCCTACCTTCTGCGATGTATGTGAGGCCGTGGCGAGCATGCAACAAAGCGAAGGGAACGCCGTTCTGGGATACCATTCTCGGGATGGCGGATGGAAGGTATCCTTTTTATGACGCGTATGAGCTGCTGATGCATGGTGCGAAGGTTTATCGTGTTCGATCCTGAGGAGGGTTCTGCCATGTGCAAGGTATCAGTCCTTGTGCCAGTTTACAATGTGAGGAAGTATCTCGCGCAGTGCCTCGACAGTCTTGCAGCACAGACGATGGATGACATCGAGTTCATCTGCATCGATGATGGATCGACGGACGGTTCGGAGAAGATGCTCGATGAATATGCGGAAAAGGATAGGCGATTCCACGTCATCCACAAGGCAAATTCCGGTTATGGCGCATCGATGAATGTCGGTTTGCACGCGGCACGGGGCGAGTATATCGGCATCGTGGAGTCAGACGACTATGCGGATGCGGAGATGTTTGATCGGCTCTATCAAGTGGCTTCAACGCATCAAGCGGAGGTCGTGCGTTCGAATTATTGGGCGACAACGCAGCAGGGCTCCCGATTCCAGGAAGAGTTGAAGGGACATCCGTATGGCAAGGTTTTTGAGCCGATGGCGGACGATCCCGATCTTGCGATGGCAATGCCAAATGTATGGAGTGCCATCTATCGGCGCGATTTCTTGGAAAAGCACGATCTGTGCTTCAATGAAACGCCAGGAGCATCGTTTCAGGATCTTTCTTTCGCGTTCCTAGTGATCACGCAGGCAAAGCGGTATGTCCTGGTGAAGGATGCTTATCTGCATTATCGCATGGATAATGCTGGTTCTTCGACGTATTCGAAAGCAAAAGTATATTGCGTCATTGACGAATATGATGCCATGGAACGCTATTTATTGGCACATGATGGAACGCGTGAGCAGTATCGATGGGCGGCCAAGGTGTTTGCGCTCCACTGCGAGATTACCGAAGGTAGGCTTGAACGAAGAAACGTGTTTCCTTTTTGGCAGCGGGCGTTGGAGCGCCTGCAGGTGGCTCACGTCAATGGCTGGTTCGACCATGAAATGGTGGAGCATCCGGAAAAATGGATTATCGGCCGGATTAGAAATATCCAGCAAAGGGATTTCATTCGTGATGGATTTTTAGCGCATTTGCGGGCTTCGCGGAGGGTTTATCTCTATGGCGCCGGAGAGGTTGCAAAAAGGTTGGTAGAACTGCTCAGGCGTCATGGAATTTCTCTGTCGGGCGTTTTTGTGAGCCAAATGGAGGGGAATCCGACCGAGATTGCAGGGATTGCCGTCTGCGCATGGCAGTCCGTTTCTGCCGATTGCGAACACGATGCGATTGTGATTGCCGTGACGCCGAGCAGGCTCGAGGTGCAGCAGAAAATCTTCTTCGCGCTCGAAGATGTGGGGTATCGGAACGTGATCGTATTGACAGAGGAACTGCGGCAGGCGTTGTCGTCGTTTTGATGAAACAAGGTGATGGCTTGATGAAACTTGTAAAGCATATCTGCGAGGACTGTGGCGCGGAGTTCGTAGCTGGAACGAGAGCACGTTTTTGTCCGGAGTGCCGGCGAAAAAGAAACTGCGAAAGCAGTCGCCGCTACATGGATCGGAAAAGGAAGGAAAAAGCGCTGCAGCCCCCGGATCCTCCTACACGGCTTTCCATCCTTCGCGAACAGCGGGCCGTTTTGAAGGAAAGGGAAAGCATGCTGCCGAAAAAGGAGAAGGTCTTGAAACGGATGAAGAAGGTCGTCTGCGGAGACTGCGGCAAAGAGTTCGTAGCCAGTCCTGGGGCGCGGTACTGCCCAGAGTGTCGAAAAAAGAGGATGCAGGCGAATACACTGGCAACGCGGCGCTGCGTCTTGTGCGGCAAGGAGTTCGTCGGTGGACCTCGCTCGCTTTATTGCCAGGAATGCGGTATCAAGAAACGTCGTGAGCGCTGGCGCCACTACATGGAGCGCCGGAAGGCGGGAACATCTATCGTGCTTGGAGAAACGGTGAGGAAATGCGAAGCTTGCGGGAAGCCCTTCGTCATGCTGTCGTCCAGCCAGAAGCTTTGCCCCGCGTGTATGGAAAAAGCAAGGCATTGAAAAAGCAGGGAGCTGCATGTTGCAACATCCCTGCTTTTTTTGGATCTTGATATGATTGCTTACTGCGACAGCTTTGCGAATTCATCGACTTTCTTCAGTGCCGCGCCGCTCTTGATGAGTTCACGTGCCTTTTCGATGCCTTCTGCGATGCTTGCTGCTTTGCCGCCTAGGTAGATGGCGGCGCCGGCGTTGAGGAGGACGATGTCAGTTTTCGGGCCCTGTGCGCCGGAGAGGATGTCGCGCGTGATCTTGGCATTCTCGGCCGGTGTGCCACCGACGATGTCCGCTTTTTCGCAGCGCGTGAAGCCGAAGTCTTCGGGCTTCACCGTGTAGCGCTTGAACCAGCCGTCCTTGAACTCGCAGACGCTCGTCGGAGCGCTCATGGAGAGCTCGTCAAGGCAGTCCTGCCCATAGATGACCATGCCGCGCGTGACGCCGAGGTCGATGAGGACATTTGCAAGCGGTTCGAGCAGGGCTCCGTCGTAGACGCCCAGGAGCATCGTCTTCGGGCGTGCCGGATTCGTCAGAGGGCCGAGGATGTTGAAGACCGTGCGGATGCCGAGCTCCTTGCGGATGGCGCCGACGTATTTCATCGATGCATGATATTTCTGCGCGAACATGAAGCAGATGTTGATTTTCTCGAGCAGTTCGACGCATTTTTCCGGCGCGAGGTCGAGATTGACGCCGAGCGCTTCCAGGCAGTCGGCGGCGCCGCTCTTCGACGAGGCCGCGCGGTTGCCGTGCTTTGCGACCTTGATGCCGGCGGCTGCGATGATGAAGGCGGCCGTCGTCGAGATGTTGATGCTGCCAGCATGGTCACCGCCCGTGCCGACGATTTCGAGGACGTCGAATGGCGCATCGACTGTGAGCGCATGGTCGCGCATGGCGGCCGCCGAGCCCGAAATCTCGGCGATGGTCTCCGCCTTCGTGCTCTTCGTCGAGAGCGCGGCGAGGTAGGCTGCATTCTGCACCTGGCTCGTCTTGCCGCTCATGATCTCGTTCATGACGGCATAGGCTTCGTCGTACGTGAGGTCTTCCTTGCTGACAACTTTCTTGATGGCTTCTTCAATCATGCAGATCTCTCCTTTTGCCAGGGGGCATCAAAAATCCCCGGCAGTCTCAGAAACTGCCGGGGACGAAACTGCCTCTTGGTCACAAATGACATATTTGTTCTGCTGATAAGGATAGCACGGAGAGCAGAACTTGTCAAGATGACAGCAGGTCACTTGTCCCTTAAGGTTGAACATGTCAACGGTATAGGACTTTCGAACTTATCACAAGCAAATACGACTTAAAAATCTTAAAAGAAATAGAAATTCCTTGTTGAAATCCTTCCTATACGGAGTGTATAATGTCCTACGAAAGGAAGATATAGGGTATAACATGTTCATCAAAAATTCGGGGGAATCTGCAAACTGAAATGGTTGGACGATATGAGAGTTTCGATGAAGATCCTGATGATCGCCGTAATTGCGGCGGCCGCCCTGTTCTTTGTCGGTTATACGGGCTATAGCAAGCTGCAGGATTCGAATGACCGCATGGGGGTCATGTACAATCAGAAAGTCAAGAACATGCAGCTCGTCAGCGAGCTCAAATATTTCACACGCGACATGCAGGTGCATGAGATCAACCTTGCAGACAGCACGGATGCGGCGACGCAGGAAAAGAACCGCAAGAACATCGAGAGCATCAACACGCGGTTCCATGAGACGTTTGACACCTATACGGAAAATGCGAAGGGACTCGCAGGCGTCAAGGAGCAGACGGACGTCATCGCGCAGAACTGGGATGCGCTCTACCAGACGAGCAAGAAGATCGACGCACTCGTCCGCGAGGGCAAGAACGAAGAAGCGCGCGCCCTCTATTATAGCGAAGCGCAGAAGAACAGCGCCGAGGTGCAGGAACCGACGAAGAAGCTGCTCACGATGATCAACGAGAATTCCGAAGCCGTCTACAATGAAAATGTCGAGAATGCGGCATCTGCCTCGCGCAATATGCTGATCGGTGCGCTCGTCGCGCTCGTCATCATGCTCGTCGCGGCACGCATCATCGGCCGTGACATCACGAAGGCGCTCGACCAGATGAAGGAAGCTTGCGCGCGCCTGCGCGATGGCGATTTCCGCGAGAGCGAGCGCCGCATCGTGCGCGGCGACGAGTTCGGCGAGATGGCCGCGACGGTCGCCGAGATGCGCACGAGCATCAACAAGCTCATGCGTGGCACGAATGATTCGGCGCAGCAGATCGCGGCGGCGAGCGAGGAGCTCACGGCCAGCTCGCGCCAGTCGGCACAGGCGTCCGACCAGGTGGCGCAGTCCGTGCAGCGCGCGGCCGATGCCGTCACGCAGCAGGAAAACGAAGTCGAACATTCTTCGCAGTCCGTCGCCGATGTCAGCACGGCTGTGAGCCGCATGCACGATCAGGCGAACCGCGTTGCCGCCCATGCGTCCGAGGCGCATGACCGCGCGGCCAAGGGCACGCAGGCCATCGAGGGCTCCGTCGGCCGCATCCAGGGCGCGGCGCACACGGTGCACCAGTCAGCGCAGATCGTCGACAAGCTCGGCGAGAATTCGAAGGAAATCGGCAAGATTGTCGAGACGATTTCGAGCATCGCCGAGCAGACGAACCTCCTCGCGCTCAACGCGGCCATCGAGGCGGCGCGCGCAGGCGAGGCTGGCCGCGGCTTCTCCGTCGTCGCCGATGAGGTGCGCAAGCTCGCCGAGGAATCGGCCGAGGCAGCACAGCGTATCGCCGCATTGATTACGACGATCCAGAAGGATACAGACGAGGCTGTGAACTCCATGAAGGAAGGCAGCGCAGCCGTTGCTGATGGCGCGTCGTCTGTCGACGAGCTCAAGGCAGTCTTTGATGAGATCCGCGTCTTTGTCGATGGCGTCTCGAAAGAGGCGAGCAATATGGCGCAGGAAATCCAGAACGTCAATGATCAGGCCGGCGCCATCTCGGGACAGGTGCAGCAGGTCGAGGCGCAGGGCCCATACAGGGAATACAGGCGTCCACACAGGATGCCTGTATTTTTTATTGCAGAAAATCCGTGACAGCGGCAAAAGAACGTCAAGATGCGCCAAAAAAAATAGGAAGAAAATCCCAGTACATCGAGAAACAAATGGAAACAGAATATAAACATCCTCAAATTTTGGACGAAAAAATGTGGAACTCCCTATTGAATCCGTTGAAAGACGGGCGTATAATGTTTATGAAAAGTTTACAGTTGAAATGAAAACGGTCTCTTTTTGAAAGATTGTCATGTTTACGGATGATTCATGGATGAAGGATGGAATGCATGAAGGATTGGAAGAAACAGGCAGCGGCGGTACTGGCCGTCTCGCTGGCCGCTGCGGTGCCGGGCACGGCACTGGCAGCAGAAGCCCCGGAAGCGGAAGACCAGGCCGCGGAAGTCGCGCAGATGAAGGAAGAAATCGCGGCTCTGACCGCGCGCCTGAGTGCCCTCGAAAAGCAGCTCAACGAAGCGCAAAAAGCCGGCAAGGCGGATGACAAGAACAAGGAAGAGAAAAAGAAGGGCGCTTCGGAGCTCCAGTGGTCGGGCTCGACGAAGATGGGCTACATGTACAACCAGGACAAGAAGGGCTCGGCAAAGGCCGAGATTCGTCTCAAGGCCAAGACGAAGGTCGATGACACCTACGATGTCGCGTTCGGCCTGAAATTCAAATCGACCTCGGAGGAGCCGGTGCCCGCGACCGTCGATCCGAATGACCCGAAGCATGTCCGTGACGGCCATGCATCGGAAAAGAACAAGGTCAAGCTCGATGAGGCATCCATCGGCCGCGCGTTCGGCCCCGTCTACCTCAAGGCCGGCGTTCAGTCGGCGACGGTCGGCGAGGGTCTCTGGATCGGCAAGAGCAGCCTGAACATCTTCTCAGGCAAGTACGACATGACGCCGCGGGATTCTCTGTTCTTCGGCTATGGCCGCGACTCGCAGGATTATCTCGCCGAGAACGAGAAGACGCAGTCGCGCCTCCTGAAGTTCGTCGATTACCAGCATCATTTCGATAGCGATGCGATGGCGGGCATCTATCTCGGCGCGCAGCAGCCGGATCGCTATCTCGGCGTGTATGGCGAGACGCCGCTCATCGGCAAGCTCAGCCTCGCGGGCGAATTCGTCCATAACACGAATACGGACAAGCCGTCTGCGAACAACAACCATTACGGCTATTGGTATCGCGGCTCGAAATCCGATACGGACGGCTATTTCCTGAGCCTTGCTTATGGCCAGGCGGAGAAGAAGGGTGACTTCCGCGCGGCCGTCAACTATTTCAATGTCGATCAGAACCTCTTCATGGATGACGGCTATACCGCATTTGATGACTATGTGACGAATGACGGCCTGCTCGGCTTCGGCCTCGTGCTCGATTACATGACGAGCGACCATACGAAGCTCTCGCTCGAACGCTACTGGGCGCACACGAAGCCCGTGGCTGGCAACGTCGACCGCGACGGCAACGAGCTTCCTGAGTCGCCGTATTACACGACGTATGTGAAGTTCACGTCGAAATTCTGATAGAGGATTTGTTGTTTTTGAGAGAAGGATGATCATGGGAAATCGTTCGAAGAAATGGGCATGCTGTGCTGCCATGATGGCGGCAGGGCTCTGGATGGCGCAGGGAAGTGCGCCGATGGCGCTGACGGCCGAAGCAGCGGCGCAGCCGGGGAATCTCATCGAGCAGGAACAGCCGGAGAACTTCGAAGGCTTTGTCTGGCGCATCGACAGCGAGGGCAAGGAGCTGCCGCGCAATTTCCGCACGTCGGAGGGCGCGTTCCAGGCACCGGATGAGAAGTATCAGCTCGATGCTTCGTACAAGCCGTCGCGAAAAGGCCTCGACACGCTCCGCGCCTCGGGCAGCGCACAGTGCTCGCCGGAGGAAATGAAGGCGCTTTATCAAGAGCTCCGAAAGCATACGGACGGCCCGATTTATGACATCGACCTGCGGCAGGAGTCGCACGGGTATCTCGACGGCACAGCGGTCAGCTGGTATGGCGAGCGTGACTGGGCGAACCTCGGCAAGAGCCAGCATGCATCTTTGCGCGACGAGGCAAAACGCCTCGAAGCGGCCGTCGGCAAGACGGTCTACATGGCAGAGCTCGGCAAGGACAAGCTGCCAGCCGGCGGCAAGGTTGTGCGCGTGCAGAACGCCGAGAGCGAGCAGCAGGTCGCAGAGGCAGCGGGCTTCCGCTATTTCCGCATCGCGGCGACGGATCATGTCTGGCCGAGCGAGGAGAATATCGACCGCTTTATCGAATTTTACCGCACGCTGCCAAAAGGTGCCTGGCTGCATTTCCACTGCGAGGCCGGTGTCGGCCGCACGACGGCATATCTCGACATGTATGACATGATGCGCAATCCTGACGTCTCGTTCAAGGACATCACGTATCGCCAGCACGAGCTCGGCGGGTTCTATTATGGCCCGTACAATGTGAAGCCGAAGGAAGGCAAGGATAACTGGAAGCAGCCGTACTATCTCGACAAGGCGGCCATGATGCAGAAATTCTATGAATACGTGCAGGCGAACCATGCGACAGGCTACGAGACGAGCTGGTCTTCGTGGCTGAAAGCGCAGAAATAAAGCGGAAAGGCAGGATGACATCGAATGAAATGGTTTGACGATATGCGGGTCTCTCTGAAGATCCTGGTGCTGGTGGTCATCGCGGCGATTGCGCTGTTTTCCGTCGGCTATACAGGCTACAGCATGCTGGATGCTTCGAACTACCGCATGAGCAAGATGTACAACCAGAAGCTCAAGAATGTGCAGATGCTCGGCGAGCTCAAGTATTTCATGCGCGACATGCAGGTGCACGAGCTGAACCTTGCCGACAGCACGGAAACGGCTGTGCAGGACAAGAACCGCAAGACCATCGAGAGCATCAACGACCGCTTCCATCAGACGATGGACGCTTACAAGCAGAATACGACGGGACTCGATGGCGTCGAGGAGCGCGTGCAGGACATCGAGGCGAACTGGGAGAAGCTCTACCAGACGGGCAAGAAGATTGATGCGCTGGCAAAGGCTGGCAAGACGGACGAGGCGCGTGCACTCTATTATGACGAGGGGCAGAAGAACAGTGCGGAGGTCGGCAATCCCGTCAAGGAACTCCTCGAAATGACGAATACGGATGCCGAGGACGTCTACAACCGCAACCTCAAGAAGGCGGGCGAGGCGACGCGCAACATGTTGATCGAGGGCATCGTCGCGCTCATCATCCTCGTCGTGATGTCGCAGCTGATCGGCAGGGGCATCACGACGCCGCTCTATGAGATGAAGCGCGCCTGCGAGCGTCTGCGCGATGGCGATTTCCGCGAGAGCGAGCGCCGCATCGTGCGCGGTGACGAGTTTGGTGACATGGCTGCGACCGTCGCCGAGATGCGCACGAGCATCAACAAGCTCATGCGCAGCACGAATGACTCGGCGCAGCAGATTGCGGCGGCGAGCGAGGAGCTCACGGCGAGCTCGTCGCAGTCGGCGGAAGCGTCCGACCAGGTGGCGCAGTCCGTGCAGCGTGCAGCTGGTGCTGTGACGCAGCAGGAGCAGGAGGTGCAGAAATCGTCGGATGCCGTCGCCGATGTCAGCACGGCGGTCGACAAGATGCATGCACAGGCCGTCCGCGTGGCCGAGCATGCATCGGAGGCGCATGACCGCGCGGCTTCGGGCGGCGAAGCCATCGAGAGTTCCGTCGGGCGCATCCAGGGCGCTGCGACGACGGTACAGCAGTCGGCACAGATTGTCGACAAGCTCGGAGAGAACTCGCAGGAAATCGGCAAGATTGTTGAGACCATCAGCAACATCGCCGAGCAGACGAACCTCCTCGCACTCAACGCGGCCATCGAGGCGGCGCGCGCAGGCGAGGCCGGTCGCGGTTTCTCCGTCGTCGCTGACGAAGTGCGCAAGCTCGCCGAGGAATCAGCCGAGGCGGCGCAGCGCATCGCGGCGCTGATTGAGACCATCCAGAAGGACACGGCCGAGGCTGTCACGTCGATGAAGCAGGGCAGCGAGGCAGTGGCCGGCGGCGCATCGTCCGTCGAGCAGCTCCGCGAGGTCTTTGACGAGATTCGCGTCTTCGTCGATGGCGTCTCGAAAGAGGCTGGCAGCATGGCGCACGAGATCCAGAGCGTCAACGAGCAGGCAGGTGCCATCTCGGGACAGGTGCAGCAGGTCGAGGCGCAGGGCCGCACGGTTTCGGACGAGATGGAGAACGTCTCGGCCGCGACGGAAGAGCAGTCAGCATCGGCGAGCGAGATTGCGAAGGCAAGCGATTCGCTCTCGAAGCTCGCACAGGGACTGCAGGATTCTCTCGCAAAATTTGAATATTGATATACTGATGGCAGGGCAGGCACATCTTTGCGGGTGCGCCTGCCTTTTTTCATTTCCTTTTCTTTTGCGGTGTGCTATAATTTTTCGTAGATTCACTGTCGTTTCGAGGGAGGAACAAAACCATTGAGCAAGCCTGCAAACGAACTCATCCTGGTGCTGGATTTCGGCGGCCAGTACAACCAGCTTATCGCGCGCCGCGTGCGTGAGGATCACGTCTACTGCGAGGTGCATCCGAACACGATGCCGCTCGAGAAGATCCGCGCGATGGCACCGAAGGGCATCATCTTGACGGGCGGCCCGAACAGCGTCTACAAGGCGGATTCCGCGACGTGCAGCCCTGAGCTCTTCCGCCTCGGCATCCCCGTGCTCGGCATCTGCTATGGTTCGCAGCTCATGGCGCACCTCCTCGGCGGCAAAGTCGAGACGGCGCCGACGAGCGAGTACGGCAAAACAGAAGTCACGATTACGGGCAGGGATTCGAAGATCTTCCAGAATGTCAGCGAGAAGACAATCTGCTGGATGAGCCATACGGACTACATCGCGAAAGCCCCCGCGGGCTTCACGGTCACGGCCGAGACGCCGGTCTGCCCCGTCGCCGCGATGGAGAATGCAGCCGAAAAGCTCTATGCGACGCAGTTCCATCCCGAAGTCATGCACACGGCGGAAGGCAAGACGATGCTCAAGAACTTCGTCTATGATGTCTGCGGCTGCAAGGGCGACTGGAAGATGGATTCGTTCGTCAAGACGACGGTCGCCGAACTCAAGGAGAAGATCGGCACGGGCCGCGCGCTCTGCGCGCTTTCGGGCGGCGTCGATTCGTCCGTCGCGGCCGTGCTGCTCTCGAAAGCCATCGGCAAGCAGCTGACGTGCGTCTTCGTCGATCACGGCCTGCTGCGGAAGAACGAGGGCGATGAGGTCGAGGCGGTCTTCGGCCCCGATGGCCCGTACGATGTCAACTTCATCCGCGTCAATGCGAAAGACCGCTTCTATGCAAAGCTCAAGGGCGTCACGGAGCCGGAGAAGAAGCGCAAGATCATCGGCGAGGAATTCATCCGCGTCTTCGAGGAAGAAGCGAAGAAGATCGGCGCTGTCGACTATCTCGTGCAGGGCACGATTTATCCGGATGTCATCGAGAGCGGCCTCGGCAAATCAGCCGTCATCAAGAGCCATCATAATGTCGGCGGCCTGCCGGACTATGTCGATTTCAAGGAAATCGTCGAGCCGCTGCGCCTGCTGTTCAAAGATGAAGTGCGCGCGGTCGGCCGTGAGCTCGGCATTCCAGAATATCTCGTGAACCGCCAGCCGTTCCCGGGGCCGGGCCTTGGCATCCGCATCATCGGCGAGGTCACGGAGGAAAAGGTCAAGATCGTGCAGGAGGCCGACGCCATCTACCGCGAGGAAGTCGCGAAGGCAGGCGCGGACAAGGGACTCGGCCAGTATTTCGCGGCGCTCACGAACATGCGCTCCGTTGGCGTCATGGGCGACGGCCGCACGTATGATTATGCGATTGCATTGCGCGCCGTCGAGACGAGCGACTTTATGACGGCCGAGAGTGCAAAGCTGCCGTGGGAGGTGCTCTCTACGGTCACGAGCCGCATCGTCAACGAGGTCAAGGGCGTCAACCGCGTGCTCTACGACTGCACGGGCAAACCGCCTGCGACGATTGAATTCGAATAAACAATCCTATTATATAGAAAAAATGGAGCGTCACGCTCCATTTTTTCTATAGCAGGAAAGCGCGTGAAATATGGAGGGAACTGTATGGAAACCATCATCCTCGCTTCGGCTTCGCCACGCCGGCAGGAGCTCTTGCAGCAGATCGGCGTGCCGTATGAAGTCGTGAAGAGCGATGCGGAGGAAGTGCTCGATGCCGTGGAGGGCCCGCGGGCACTGGCCGTTGAGAATGCGCGCCGCAAGGCACTGACCGTCGCGGCGCGCTATCCCGGCCGTGTCGTGCTCGGCGCGGATACTGTTGTCTTTCAGGACGGTGCGGTCTATGGCAAGCCGAAGGACGCAGAGGATGCGCGAAGTATGCTGAAAAGCTTTGCGGGCCGCCGCCATGATGTCGTGACGGGCGTCGCCATTATTGCAAAAGACGGTACTTGCTACACGGATGCGGCGGAGACGAAAGTCTTTTTCGCCGACCTGACAGATGACGAGATCGCGGCGTACATCGCGACGGGCGAGCCGATGGACAAGGCGGGCGCCTATGCCGTGCAGGGACGCGCGGCAGCGTTCATCCCGCGCATCGAGGGCTCGTTCTCGAATGTTGTCGGCCTGCCGCTCGCTGAAGTCGCCTCCCTGCTCAAAGAAGCCGGGGTGAGGTGATATGGCGATCATGGTGCGCGACCTGCCGATGGACGAGCGGCCGCGCGAGAAGCTTGTGAAGTATGGCCCGTCGTATCTCAGCAACGCCGAGCTCCTGGCCATCCTCCTGCGCACGGGTACACGCGAGATGTCCGTGCTGCATGTCGCAGAGGAAGTGCTGTCGCATTTCGAGGGGCAGGGGCTTTCGGGCCTCGTCCATATGGCACCGGAGGAAATTGCGCAGGTGAATGGCGTCGGCCCGGCAAAGGCGGCGACGATCCTCGCGGCCGTCGAGCTTGGCCGGCGGCTTGCCGTGCAGGCAGCCGAAAACATCAGCACGATCGGTGGCCCCGAGGACGCGGCGCATTATGCGATGCCGCGTTACCGCCACGAGCTGCAGGAGCATTTCGCACTCATGACGCTCGACACGAAGAACCATGTCACAGGGTTCTTCGACCTGACGAAGGGGACCCTGTCGGCCTCGCTCGTTCATCCGCGCGAGGTCTATCGCAAAGCCCTCCAGATGTCGGCGGCGAACATCATCGTCTTTCACAATCATCCGAGCGGTGATCCGTCGCCAAGCCGTGAGGACATCGCCGTGACGGATCGCCTTGTGAAGAGCGGCAAAGTCCTCGGTATCGATCTTCTTGACCATATCATCCTCGGCAAGGAGAATTTTCTGAGCATGAAGGAAGAAGGTATGGTACAATGAAGGGACTTGTGGTAAAATAACTACGTTGCAAATTCGTTGACTTATTCCTTGAAGGGAGTTTTTGGATAACATGTGGAGTCTTTTTGGTGGTTTGTCGCATGATATGGGCATCGACCTCGGCACGGCGAATACGCTCGTGCACGTCAAGGGGCGCGGCATCGTGCTGCGCGAGCCGTCGGTCGTTGCGATCAAGAGCGACACGGGCGATGTGCTCGCGGTCGGCGAGGAAGCAAAGCAGATGATCGGCCGCACGCCGGGCAACATCGTCGCGATCCGCCCGATGAAGGACGGCGTCATCGCCGATTTCGACGTGACGCAGGCCATGCTCAAATATTTCATCCGCAAGGCCATGAATACGAAATCGTTCGTGCGTCCGCGCGTCGTCGTCGGCGTGCCGTCGGGCGTCACGGAAGTCGAGAAGCGCGCTGTCATCGACGCGGCCCAGCAGGCCGGTGCGCGCGAGGCATACCTCATCGAGGAGCCGATGGCAGCGGCTATCGGTGCCGGCCTCCCCGTCGAGGAAGCGACGGGCTCCATGGTCGTCGATATCGGCGGCGGCACGACGGAAATCGCTGTCATCTCGCTCGGCGGCATTGTCACGAGCCGTTCCATCCGGATCGGCGGCGACGAGATGGATTCCGCCATCGTGCAGTACATCAAGCGCATGTACAACCTCATGATCGGCGAGCGCACGGCTGAGGAAATCAAGATCAGCATCGGCACGGCCATCGTGACGCCGGAAACGGACAAGACGATGGAGATTCGCGGTCGCGACCTCGTCTCGGGCCTGCCGAAGACGCTGACGATCGAGGCGAAGGAGATTCGCGAAGCGCTCGACGAGCCGATTTTCAAGATCATCGACGCCGTCAAGTCCACGCTCGAGAAGACGCCGCCAGAGCTCGCAGCCGATGTCATGGATCATGGCATCATGATGACGGGCGGCGGAGCCCTGCTGACGAACCTCGACAAGCTGCTCTCGAAGGAGACGGGCATGCCGGTGCTTGTGGCTGAGGACGCGCTTTCGTGCGTCGGCGAAGGCACGGGCAAGTCTCTTGAAAATATCGAGCTCCTGAAGCGCGTCGTCATGACATCGAAGAAGTTGAGACAGTAATGGGAACAAGACTCCGCAGGGACAAGAATGACAACCGGCGGACATGGGCGCTCGTGTTCGTCTTTCTCAGCGTGTTCTGTATCATCTTTTTCGCGGCACAGGGACGCTTCCAGACGCCGGTGCTTGGCAAGACGGCCAGCACAATTGCTGCGCCATTCCAGAAAGCCGTCTCGTGGGTCGGCGACCAGCTGAATTTCGTCACGAGCAACATCTGGGAAATCGTCACGATGCACCAGCAGAACAAGATGCTGCGGAACGAGGTCGACCAGCTGCGCATCCAGAATCTCCAGGCGAGCGAGTATGCGGCCGAGAATGCACGCCTCCGAGCCCTGCTCGGCTACAAGCAGGCGGCGTCGCAGTTTGATCTCGTCGCGGCCCGCGTCATCGGGCGTGAGGCGGATAGCTGGTCGCACATGATCACGATTGACCGCGGTACGGCCGATGGTGTACATGAGAACATGGCCGTCGTGACGGAAAAAGGCCTCGTCGGCCATGTCGTCGAAGCGGGGCCGAACTACGCGAAAGTCCAGCTGATCCTCGATCCGCGGTCATCGGTCGGAACGCTTGTGCAGCGCGCTGAGTCGCGCGTCGTCGGCATCGTCGAGGGCGACCCAGCGAATCCGACCATGCCGCGCATGGTCAATGTGCCGAAGAACGCCGACATCCAGGAAGGCGACATCATCGTGACATCGGGCTTCGGCGGCATGTATCCGAAAGGCCTCGTCGTCGGCCTCGTCTCGTCGCTCGAAAACGATGAAGCAGGCCTGCTGAAGATTGCACTTTTGGAGCCGGCCGTTGATTTTCAGAAGCTTGAGGACGTCGCCGTCATCGTGGCATCGCGCGAAGCGCCGCCAGAACCGCTCAAGACGCCGCCGCAGACGCCGGGTACGGAGACGGATCCGGCCGCCGAGGCGAAAGCACAGCAGGAAGCGGCAAATGGCACGGCAGATGGTGATACAGGTGCCGCTCCGGCAGCGCCTGCCGCTCCAGCTCCGGCGGGCGCACAGGCAGGTGGCGCACAGTGAAGAACATCCTCAAATGGGCGGTGCTCGTCCTCGGCCTCTATGTGCTGCAGTCGGCGCTGATGCCGCGGCTCGCGTTTCATGGCGCGTCAGCAGACTTCCTGTTGCTCTTCGCCGTGTCGTTCGGCTTCATCCGCGGCATGCGGCTCGGCGTGCTCATGGGCTTTCTCGTGGGCCTGTTGCAGGATCTTCTGACGGGCACGTTCTTCGGCATGAACATCCTTACGAAGATGCTCGCGGGCTTCATCGCAGGCCTGCTCTCCGACCGCGTATTCAAGGAACAGATGTTCCTGCCCGTCGTGTCGTCCGTCGTGGCAGCGGTCGCAAGCTATTTCATTTTAGCGCTGCTTATGCTATTATTAGGGTATCGCTTCAACCTGATCGAGAATGCGCAGTACATGCTCGTGCCGTTCATCCTCTATCAGCTGGTTTTTTCCTATCCCGTGCACGCGATTACGCGCCGGGTCAACGAATGGACGAGGGAAAAACAATAAGACGTTTTTGCAGGCACCTCGCGCCTTTGTTGGGGTGCCTTGCTTTTTGGGAGAGATCTTTTCAGTGGAAAACGAAGGATACGACGGCTACCAGAGCCGTCTCCGCGTCCTCGGCATCTGCATGGTGCTCGTCATCGCCATCCTGATTGGGCGTGCCGGGTATCTGCAGATTTATGAGGGCGATTACTATGCAGGACTTGCGGACGGCAACCGCATCCGCATCATCCCGTCGATGGCGCCGCGCGGCACGTTCTACGACCGCAACGGCCAGCTCCTCGTGACGAACCGCCCGGGCTTCACCGTTTCTCTCCTGCCACTGACGTCGCCAATCAAGGACGACGTGATCGAGCGCCTCTCGAAGCTCGTCAACGTGCCAGTCGAGGACATCAAGACGAAGATTGCGGCGCACAGCGGCTTCAACCCCATCCGGATCAAGACGGATGTCACGCCCGACATCGTCTCGATCATCGAGGAACAGAAAGACCTCTATCCGGGTGTCATGATCGAGAACCAGCCGATCCGCGACTACGTGCTGAAGCAGGAGGGCGCTCATACGTTCGGCTATGTCAGCGAGATCAATGATCAGGAACTCGAAGATAAGAAAGATCAGGGCTACAAGTCCGGCGACATCATCGGCAAGTTCGGCCTCGAAAAGGTCTACGATCAGTACGTGCGCGGCCAGGACGGCGGCGACCAGGTCGAGGTCGATGTCTCCGGCCGGCCGGTCAAGCGCCTCGGGCGCAAGGTGCCCGTGCCGGGCAACGACCTCGTGCTGACGATTGACAAAGACCTGCAGACGGCGGCCGAGAAAGCGGTCGACAGCCGTCTCGCGGCCATTAATGCATCGGCGGCGGCCGCTGTCGTCATGAACCCGCAGACGGGCGAGGTGCTGGCCCTCGTATCGCGTCCGGCATTCGACCCGAACCTCTTCGCGCATGGCATCTCGTCAAAGGACTGGGCTGTGCTCAACAACAACCCGTTCCACCCGATGGACGACAAGGCCATCACGGGCGAGTATCCGCCGGGCTCGACGTTCAAGATCGTCACGGGCACGGCGGCGCTGACGGAGGGCAAGGTCTCGCCGGAAGAAAAGATTCTCGATACGGGCCATCACTGGATCATCCCGAAGGGCAATTCCGAGGGCGAGGCGCTCGGCTGGATCAACTTCAAGGAAGCGCTCGCGCATTCCGACAACGTCTATTTCTATGAAATGGGCAACCGCCTCGGCATCGACAACCTCGAAAAATACGCGCGCATGTTTGGCCTCGGCGCGCGCACGGGTATCGACCTGCCATATGAGGCGGACGGCCTCGTCGCAAACCGCCGCTACAAGGAGAAGAACTTCGACGATGGCGAGTGGTACCTCTCCGAGACGTTTGACGCCGCCATCGGCCAGGGCTTCAACCTCGTGACGCCGCTGCAGGCGGCCATGGTCATGGGCGAGATTGCGGCGGATGGCAAGCGCTTTAGGCCCCATGTCGTGAGCCGCATCCAGACGCAGAACGGCGAAGTCGTCAAGGACTTTCAGCCAGAACTGCTCTCGACGCTCGAAGTGCCGGAAAATGTCATCAAGCTCGTGCAGGAAGGATTGCACGATGTCACGAAATTCGGTACGGCGGCCTCGACGTTCCGCGGCTTCCCCGTGGACATCGCGGGCAAGACGGGCACGGCCGAGAACTCGCAGGGCCGCGACCACGGCTGGTTCGTCGCTTATGGGCCGTTTGACAATCCGAACATCGTCGTCGCCGTCATCGTCGAGCAGGGCGGTTTCGGTGCGCAGTCGGCTGTGCCGATCGGGCGCGAAATCCTCGAGGCGGCGTTCCACGTCGGCCGCTATGCGCCTGAAGCGCAGGCGGCAGCGGCGGCCGAGGCGGCGAAGAAAGCCGCGGCAGGCCAGCAGCAGAAGAAGCAGTAAAATAGTACGTAGTACGGGATTTGTGGTACGAAAGGAAACGCGAACCATGAGTGACGAAATCGTAAGGATCAAGGGGACGAAGTCGGGCCTGCAGCTGCTCTTTGCCGCAGGCGCGACGTACGCGGCCATCGAGGAGGAGATCCGCGCGAAGCTCAGGGCGGGCTCGGGATTCTTCTGCCGCGGCACGGTCATGCATGCGATGGAGGGCTCGCTCTCGAAAGACGAAATGGAAAAGCTCAAGAGGCTCTTCCATGAGTCCGGCGTCATCTTCAGCGTCACGCGCAACCGCATCCCGGGAGCAACGGAATGGCCTGTGGAAAGGCCGCGCCGCAAGTCTGCAAGAGCGCAGAAGCGTCCGGCGGAAGCAGCAGTACAGGCGGAGGCGGCTGTGCCTGCAGAAAACGCGCCGGCAGAGCCCGCAGCTGTGCAGGCGTCATCAGCGGACGACGAAGCCGTGCAGATGGTCGTCGTGAACAAGACGCTGCGCGGCGGGCAGGAAGTCCGCACGAAGAGTTCCGTGCTCGTCTGCGGCAACGTGAATCCCGGCGCGCAGATCATCGCGGGCGGCAGCATCGACATCCGCGGCACGTGCCGCGGCCTCGTGCATGCAGGCGCGTTCGGCAACCAGAAAGCATTTGTCGTCGCCGACCACCTGATCCCGACGCAGATCCGCATCGCAGACCTCATCGCGCGTTCGCCCGATGACCCGCAGCAGATCGAGAAGACGGCGCGCCCCGAGCGCGCTTCCATCAAGGACGGCCAGATCGTCATCGAACCGATTGAAAGGTAACCGTAGAAAGGCAGGAAACATAGATGAGTGAAGTTATCGTAATCACGTCCGGCAAGGGCGGGGTCGGCAAGACGACGACCACGGCGAACCTCGGCATGGGGCTCGCGATGCGCGGCAAGAATGTCGTGCTCGTCGATACGGACACGGGGCTCCGCAACCTCGACCTTTTGCTCGGCCTCGAAAACCGCATCATGTACGACCTCATCGACGTGACGCAGGGCCGCGTGCCCTATAAAAAGGCGCTCGTGCGCCACAAGAAGGTCGAAAACCTCTTCCTGCTGCCGACGTCGCAGGTCAAGGACAAGTCGGCCGTGAATCCTGAAGAACTTGTGAAGCTCTGCGAGGAACTGCGCAAGGAGTTTGACTACATCCTGATCGACTGCCCGGCCGGCATCGAGCAGGGCTTCCAGACGGCCATCGCGGCCGCCGATGTCGCCATCGTCGTGACGATGCCCGAGATTTCGGCTGTGCGCGACGCCGACAAGATCATCGGCGAGCTCGGCCGCGCGGACAAGGAGAACATCAAGCTTATCGTCAACCGCATCCGCCCGCAGATGGTGGAGTCCGGCGACATGCTCGACATGGACGATATCAACGACATCCTTTCCATCGACTGCATCGGCCAGGTGCCCGATGACAAGATGGTCATCACGAGCACGAACCGCGGCGAGCCCTGCATCACGATGGACAAGTCGACGGCGGGCCAGGCATACCGCAACATCGTTGGCCGCCTGCTCGGCGAGAAAGTCCCGTTCATGACGTTCCCGAAAGAGGGATTCTTCTCCCGTCTGAAGCACGTCTTCGGCATGTGAGGAGGGAAGAAGGATGCTGAATGCACTCATGAAGATTTTTGGAAAGAAAGAGCCTTCGGGCAAGGTCGCGCGCGACCGCCTCAAGGTCGTGCTGATTCATGACCGTGCGAGCGTCTCGCCCGAGGTCATGGAACATCTCCGGCATGACATCCTCGACGTCGTCGGCCGGTATCTCGACATTAATCCCGAGGAGATGGACATCTCCCTCGCGAATGACGAGGACTCCGTCGCGCTCGTCGCGAACATCCCCGTCACGAATCTCAGGCACGGTGGAAAGCGTTGAACAAGAAAATCTTCAAGCGGCTCGACATGCCGCTCGTCATCGCAACGGCGGGCATCATCATCATGAGCCTCGTCATCATCGGCAGCGCGACGCATATCAATTCGCCGAGCGAGGAGCGCTACTGGTTCGTCCAGAGGCAAGGCCTGTTTGCCATCATGAACATCGCGCTCGCGGCGTTCCTTATGAATTTTGACTACAAGATGCTCGCCGGCTTCCGGAAGAAGCTCTACATCTTCAACCTCATCATGCTGATCGCCGTCATGGTCGTCGGCCAGTCGGCACTCGGCGCGCAGCGCTGGATCGTCATCGGCCCGATTAGCCTCCAGCCATCAGAGTTCTCGAAGCTCATCATGATCGTCTGCCTCGCGGGCATGATGGAGGAACGCGTCGGCCATCTCAATACGCTGCATGACCTGCTGCCGATTGCAGCCTACGTCGGCGTGCCGTTCCTGCTCGTTCTGAAGCAGCCGGATCTCGGCACCTCGCTCGTCTTCATGGCGATTTTCTTCGGCATGATTTTCGTTTCGGGAATCCGATTGCGGCTGCTCGGAGGAATCTTTGCGGCCGGACTTGCCGCCATGCCGGTGCTCTGGCATTTTCTCAAAGATTATCAGAAAATGCGCATCATGGTCTTCATGGATCCGAATGTCGATCCGCTGGGCTCCGGCTATCACATCATCCAGTCGAAAATCGCCATCGGGTCGGGCATGCTCTTTGGCAAAGGGCTCTTCCACGGAACGCAGAGCCAGCTGAACTTCTTGCCGGAGAACCACACGGACTTCATCTTCGCCGTCGTCGGCGAAGAGCTTGGCTTCATCGGAGCGGCGTTCCTGCTGCTTCTCTATCTCGTCGTGCTCTGGCGCGGCATCCAGATTGCGCGCGACGCCGCCGACACGTTCGGCCGCCTGCTCGCCGTCGGCATCACGTCGATGATTGCGTTCCATGTGCTCGTCAACGTCGGCATGACGATGGGCATCATGCCGGTCACGGGCATCCCGCTGCCGCTCATGAGCTACGGCGTCAGCTCGCTGACGACGAATATCTTGTCGATCGCCATCTTGCTGAACATTCATCAAAGAAAACAAAAGTTGCTATTTTGACGGAAGATAAAAGCCTCTCCCTCTGGGAGAGGTGCCGAGCGGAAGCGAGGCGGAGAGGGTAGTTTGAGGCACGGACTGACAAAAGTGATGCAATTTCGTTAGTGCTTGTCTTCGAACTACCCTCTCAGTCGCCTGCGGCGCCAGCTCTCCCAGAGGGAGAGCCTGCTTTATGAGCAACGGTTAGCAACATAATCGTTTTTACGTAAGGAGAGAACTGAACGAAATGGTAACCCTCGACCCCAGCGTGCTGCAGAGTGTCGAAAAGCCCGCACGCTATACGGGCAGTGAATGGAATGCCGTCATCAAGGACCATGCAGACGTCAAGTGCACGTTCGCGCTCGCGCTGCCGGACGTCTACGAGGTCGGCATGAGCAATCTCGGCCTCGCCATCCTCTACGAAATCCTGAACAGCCGCCCCGACATCGCGGCCGAGCGCGTCTATGCGCCCTGGACGGACATGGAAGCTATCATGCGGGCGCAGGGCATCCCGCTCTATTCGCTTGAAACGAAGACGGAAATCAGGAACTTCTCGTTCCTCGGCTTCTCGCTGCAGTACGAGATGATTTATTCGAACGTGCTCAACATGCTCGACCTCGCAGGCATCCCGCTCCATGCGGCTGACCGCACGATGGACGACCCGTTCGTCGTCGGCGGCGGGCCGTGCGTCTACAACGTCGAGCCGGTCGCGCCGTTCTTCGATTTCTTCGTCATCGGCGAGGGCGAGGAAGTCATCACGGAAATCTGCGACGTCTACGAGGCATGGAAAGATGACGGCTGCCCGGACGGGCGCCGCGGGTATCTCCGCCGCCTGCTCGATGTCGATGGCATCTATGTGCCGTCGTTCTACGAAGACCGCTATGATGATGACGGTCATTTCGCCACGCTCGCGCCGCTCGACGCTGCTGCGAAGCCCGTCATCTACAAGCGTGTCGTCAAGGACATGGACAATGTCAAATCCGTCGAGCATCCCGTCGTGCCGTACATGAACATCGTGCACAATCGCATCATGCTCGAGCTTTTCCGCGGCTGCTCGCGCGGCTGCCGCTTCTGTCAGGCCGGTATCTGCTACCGTCCGGCACGTGAGCGCACGGAAGAACACCTGAAAGAGATGGCGCGCGGCCTCGTTGATGTCTCGGGCTATGACGAGATGAGCCTGACATCGCTTTCGTCGGCCGATTACTCGTGCCTCGGCCGCCTCGTCGACGACCTCATGGACGAGTTCCGCCACGAAAAGGTCAGCTTCTCGCTGCCGTCGCTTCGCATCGACAGCTTCAGCATCGACCTCGCGCACAAGATGCAGCAGGTGCGCAAATCCGGTCTGACGTTTGCGCCCGAGGCCGGCACGCAGCGCCTGCGCGACGTCATCAACAAGGGCGTCACGGAAGAAGATCTGCTGACGGCCTGCGGCGCAGCATTCCGCCAGGGCTGGAAGCAGGTCAAGCTCTATTTCATGATGGGCCTGCCGACCGAGACGGACGAAGACGTCATCGGCATCGCCGACCTCGCGAAGAAAGTCGTCGACCTTTATACAGAAATCAAGGGCAAGCGCGGCGTCAAGGTCACGATTTCCGTCGCCTGCTTTGTGCCGAAGCCCTACACGCCGTTCCAGTGGTTCGGCCAGGTGCCGCTCGCGGAATTCGAGCGCCGTCAGCAGCTCCTGAAGGAGCACATCACGGACCGTGCCATCACGTTCAATTATCATGATGCGCGTCTTTCCGTCATCGAAGGTGCATTCGCGCGCGGCGACCGCCGCCTCGCGCGCGTGCTCGAACAGGCATGGCGCGACGGTGCGAAGTTCGATGGCTGGAGCGACCTGTTCCACGATGAAATCTGGCACGAGGCATTCGAAAAATGCGGTCTTGACATCAAGGAATATGCTGAGCGCACGCGGAGCTTCGACGAGCCGCTGCCGTGGGAGATCACGTCGCCGGGAGCGACGAAGGATTTCTTCCTGCGCGAATGGAAGAAGGCCATGGCGGCCGAGCTCACGGAGGACTGCCGCCGCGGCAAGTGCAGCGCCTGCGGCATCTGCCCGACGCTCGGCGTCCATGTCATCGACTACAAGAGACAGGAAGAGGCGAGAGGCGCGTTTCAGGAGAAATTCGTGCCGACGCCCGTGCATCCTGAGGACAATGGCAAGAAACAGCAGCCGCCGGTTTATTGGTACCGCGCCCGCGTCACGAAGGATGCTGATGTGCGTTTTGTTTCGCACCTCGAGTACGCGGATGTTTTCATCAAGGCGTTCGACCGCGCGAAGCTGCCGATGGCATATTCCGAAGGCTTCAATCCGCACATGAAGGTCGCATTCGGCTCGGCGCTCGCCGTCGGTGTTTCGAGCGAGGCCGAGTACATGGACTTCGCCTTGCGCAAGCAACTCGCGCAGCCCGAGGTCTTCGACCGCCTGCGCGCGCAGCTGCCGCCCGGGATTCGCGTGCTGAAACTCACGGAAATCAAGGGCAAGCATATCGCGCTGATGAACCTCGCCGACGAAGCGCGCTACCGCATCCGCGTGCCGCTTCATGGCGACGCAGAAACGGCTGTCAGAGCCGCGCAGGAAGCCATTGCGAAGTTCAATGCGGCGACGGAGGTCATCTACACGCGTGTCACGCCGAAGAAGACCCGCACGAAGGACATCAAGAAATTCCTCGGCGCCCCGCTCACGGCGGCCATCGCAGACAACATTCTCACGATGGACATCGCCACCAGAATTCTCGGCACCACCGGCAGCGTCAAGCCCGGCGAAATCCTCGAGACGCTCGCCAAAGACTTCGCCCTGCCCATCCCCGTCGCCGAAGCCGACATCCACCGTATCTCCCTGACAGGAAAGGGGAAAGATTTGATTGATTTTGCCTGACCAACAGAAACAGGGCATTTCTATTCTGCAATCCCATCAACAGAAATGGAGCCTTCCAATCCTACAGCCCCCCTCTAGAGGGGGGACGGGCCGCGTGAGCGGCGGGGGGAGTCCCCTGCATGACATTGCAATTTGCAGGGCATTCCTTCCGCGGGTGCGATAGGAGGCGATCAACCATGAAGTCCATCCTCCTCAACATCGTCCCCGAAGAGACAAGAATGGCCGTCGTCGAGGACGGCGACCTGCTCGCCGTCGAAGTCGAGCGCGCCTCGCATGCCCACCTCGTCGGCAACATCTACAAGGGCCGCGTGCAGAATGTCCTGCCGGGCATGCAGGCCGCGTTCATCGACATCGGGCAGGAGAAGAACGCCTTTCTCTACGTTGGCGACGGCGCACCGCACGACATCCCGAAAGGCGTCGCAAAGGCTGCGAAGCCCCAGAAAATCCACGTCGGCCAGAACCTGCCCGTCGGCATCATCAAGGACGCCGTCGGCACGAAGGGGCCGCGCGCGACGCTTCATCTCTCCCTGCCAGGCCGCAACCTCGTGCTCATGCCGACGGCCGCCTACACGGGCCTCTCGCGGCGCATCGAGGACGAGCAGGAGCGCAGCCGCCTCCATGCGCTCGCCGAAAAATATGCGCCCGAAGGCATGGGCCTCATCGTGCGCACGGCGGCCGAAGGCATTTCCGAAGAAGCTTTTGCCGAGGACGCGAAGTATCTCGAAAACCTCTGGGCGTCCATCGCGCGCAAGTTCAAGCTCAGCCATGCGCCGGCACTCCTTTACCGCGACGCCGACCTGCTCGTGCGCATCGTGCGCGACCGCTTCAGCGCCGACGTCGACGAGCTCATCGTCGATGACCGCGAGGCCTACGAGCGCGTGCGCGAACTCGTCGGCTTCCTTTCGCCCGACCTCGCTGCGCGCGTCAAGCTCTACGACGGCCGCGAGCCGCTGTTCCAGCGGTATCATATCGAGCAGGAAATCCATCGACATAACGAACATATTGAGGCTTATCGTGCAGGTGCCGCTGAT
>OMZR01000089.1 GCA_900315575.1 uncultured Veillonellaceae bacterium | reverse complement strand
GTCTTGACCTCGCGGTCCCAGTCATAAGAGAGGCCGAGCTTCTTCTGCTGCTTCTCCATGTTCTCGATGTTGCTGTACGTCCAGTCCGCCGGCTTCACGCCATGCTTGATGGCCGCATTTTCCGCCGGCATGCCGAACGAGTCGAAGCCCATCGGATGGAGCACGTTGTAGCCTTCCATCGTCTTGTAGCGCGCCATGATGTCGCCGATGGCATAGTTGCGGACATGGCCCATATGCAGGTTGCCCGAGGGATATGGGAACATCTCAAGCGCGTAGTATTTCGGGCGCGCCGGATCTGCCTCCGTCTTGTAGACCTTCTCGTCTTCCCACTTCTTCTGCCATTTCGCTTCGATGTCCTGCGGCGAGTATCTCTCCATGTTGGTTCCTCCTACCAAAAAAGGCTGTTGCAATACCTTCCTGCAACAACCTATCAAATCTCCTCTCGAAAACGCCTCTTTCACGAGACGGCTTTTCAATATTACATTCTATTTCATTATAACGGGGAACAATTTTTCCGTCAAGGGCGGCGCACCTCAAGAACGATGTGCCTCTTCCAGCTGCTTCTTCTGCTCTTCCCACTTTCTTTTGGCGTCTTCATACGTCTCGCAGTCGAGCGTGAAGCCCTTGCCGCTGACCTCGGACGTATCGGAAACAATCATGAACGCCTGCGGGTCATGGTGCAGTGCGATGATTTTGACGCGGCCGACCTGTGTGAGGTTCACGACGACGAACAGGATGCCTTTCGGCTCCTGCGTGAAGCCGCCGCGGCCGTCGATGTACGTGACGCCGCGATGCACGTTTTCCATGATGTCCTGGCAGATGGCCTCGGACTTCGGCGAGATGATGACGATGGACTTCTCGCGGTTGAAACCGGCCGCAACGCGGTTCGTGAACTCTGCGATGACATAGATGGAAAGCAGCGTGAACAGCGCTTCTTCGATCGTGAACAGAAACGCCGAAGCCGCGACGATGATGACGTTCAGGATGAAGATGACCGTGCCGACATCGACGGCATAGAACTTCTTGACGACGGCGCCGACGACGTCGAGGCCGCCCGTGTTCGCATTGACGCGGAACACGATGCCGAAGCCGATGCCCGACAGCACGGCGCCGAACACCGCATTGAGGAACAAATCCGGGCAGATGGCCCAGCCGATCACGAAGCTCGTCGCGTCGAGGAAGACCGAGAGCACCGCCGTACCGACAATCGTGTCGAGCGCGTAGTGCCGCCCGAAGACGCGGTACGCGAGGTAGAGGATTGGGATGTTGTAGACGAGGTTCTGCGCGCCGACGGGCAACCCCGTCAGATAATAGATGATGATGGCGACGCCGCTGAGGCCGCCCGTCAGCAGATGCGCGGGCAGCAGGAACAGGTTGAAGCCGAGCGCCGTAATCAGGCAGCCAAGCACAATCTGCGCATAGCGGATGACATGGCGGCGATAGTCCAGCTGGGACAGTTTAGATGACATGGAAGAAATCCTCCGATTGCGTGTCGGCGATGACCTCGACCGTCCGCTTGCGCTCCGCAAGCGCATCGGCGAGACGCTGCCGCAGGCTCGCGACGACGGGGAACTCCGTGCCGAAATGACCCGCGTCGATGACATGCAGGCCGAGCTCTGCGGCATGCTGCGCGTCATGATAGCGCACATCGCCCGTCACGTAGGCATCGGCGCCGAGCGCCGCTGCGCGGCCGATGAACTCCGCGCCGCTTCCCGAGCAGAGCGCGACTTTGCGCACGGGACGCGGCCCGGCATCGACATAGCGCACATGCGCCGTCGGCAAGGCTTCCCGCACCTGCGCGGCAAAATCCGCAATCGTCATAGGCGCGGGAAGCGCCCCGATGCGGCCGAGGCTTGCAGGCCTGCCGTCCTCGTCCTGCTGCTCGATGACAAAGCTTGAGAGCTTTCCGACGCCGATGGCTTTGGCCAGCACGTCATTGACGCCGCCTTCGGCGATGTCGAGGTTCGTATGCGCGGCAATGACGGCAATGTCATGCTTCAAGAGCTTCGCGATGCGCGCGCCGAGCGGCAGATCCGTGCGGACGTTCTTCATGGCCTTGAAAATCAGCGGATGATGCGCGACGATGAGGTGCGCGTCTGCCTCGATGGCCTGCTGCACGACGCCATCGCTGACATCGAGGCAGCAGACGATGCGCTCTGTCCGCTGCGCCGGGCTTCCGACGAGCAGGCCGGGGTTGTCCCAGTCCTCGGCGAGATGCTTCGGCGCGAAGCCTTCCATGATGTCCATGGCTTCCTGTACGCTTACCATACCAAACGTTCCTCCAATGCTTTGATGCGCTCTTTCATCTTCTTGTACTTCGCGCTCTTCTTCGCGCGCTCGCTCTTCTCCATGCCAGCCGCCGCGCGGCGCGTCGCGAAGAGCAGGCTCTCGATGTGGTGGCGCAGGAGCTCCGGCTTCTTCTCCCAGAGCACGGGGCCGATTTCGAGCGTCAAGGGGTCTGGCATCTTGCGGCGACCTTTTTCGGCGCGGATGACCGTATAGATGCGGTCGTCAGCCACGACGAGCGTTTCGTCGGCGATATGCCAGCTGTGCTGGTAAAGGTAATGACGCAGCTCGTACTCGCCATTCATCGGCTGCAGGACGAGCGCATGGAGCTTCTTGACGACGAGCGGTGCAGCTTCGAGGATGTCGGCCATCAGCGCGCCGCCCATGCCCGCGATGCAGGCCGTCTGCACCTCGCCGGGCGCGAGCACCGTAAGGCCGTCGCCCTGCCGCACCTCGATCTGCTCTTTCAGGTTCTGCTCGCGCACCGTGCGCCGCGCAGCCTCGCAGGGGCCGAGGTTCAGGTCGCTCGCAATGACGTGCTCGGCCCGCCCCTCTTCGATGAGTGCGGCCGCGAGATAGCCGTGATCCGTGCCGATGTCCGCGACGGCGCCGCCCTCGGGCACGAAGTCCAGCACGGCCTGGAGTCTGGCATCGAGTTTCATGATGGCTCCCCCTCTCAGAAGAACATATCGTAAAATAAAAGGGCGCAACGCATGCGTTACGCCCTGTAATTTCTGGCTCCCCGAGCAGGATTCGAACCTGCGACAGCCTGATTAACAGTCAGGTGCTCTACCGGCTGAGCTATCGGGGAATCTCAACAACAGGTATGATTATACGGCATCGTCGCCGCTTTGTCAATCAAATTTTTTCAAATCGATGAAAATCATCAATCAAGGAAGTCTTTGAGCTTGCGGCTGCGGCTCGGATGGCGCAGCTTCCTGAGAGCCTTCGCCTCGATCTGACGGATGCGCTCGCGCGTGACGCCGAAGTTCTGGCCGACTTCTTCGAGCGTGCGCGCGCGGCCGTCATCGAGGCCGAAGCGCAGGCGCAGAACTTTCTCCTCACGCGGCGTCAGCGTGTCGAGCACTTCCTCAAGCTGCTCCTTGAGCAGCATGAACGAAGCGGCATCGGCCGGTGCCGGCGCGTCCTGATCCTCGATGAAGTCGCCGAGATGCGAATCTTCCTCTTCGCCAATCGGCGTTTCGAGCGAGACCGGCTCCTGCGCGATCTTCATGATTTCGCGCACGCGGTCGACGCCGATGTCCATCTCCTTCGCGATTTCCTCCGGGGTCGGCTCGCGGCCGAGTGACTGCAACAGCTGGCGCGAGACGCGGATGAGTTTGTTGATGGTCTCGACCATGTGCACGGGGATGCGGATCGTGCGCGCCTGGTCAGCGATGGCGCGCGTGATGGCCTGGCGGATCCACCACGTCGCATACGTCGAAAACTTGTAGCCCTTCGTGTAGTCGAATTTCTCGACGGCCTTGATGAGGCCGAGGTTGCCCTCCTGGATGAGGTCGAGGAACAGCATGCCGCGGCCGACATAGCGCTTCGCGATGGACACGACGAGACGCAGGTTTGCTTCGGCGAGGCGCTTCGATGCCTCTTCATCGCCATCGTTCATGCGCTTGGCAAGCGCGACTTCTTCCTCTGCCGTCAGCAGGGGCACGCGGCCGATTTCCTTGAGGTACATGCGCACGGGGTCGTCGATGCTGACGCCTTCGGGCACCGTGAGGTCGATTTCGACCTCTTCGTCATCTTTCTCGGGGATGTCGTCTTCCGTGTCGTTCTGATCCGTGTCATCGACAATCTCGATGCCCTTCTTGCTGAAGACATCATACATGTCATCAATTTCGTCCGGGGAAAGGTCCTGCGTCTGCAGTGCCTCCATGAGGTCGCCATACGTCAGCGTGCCACCGTTCTTCTTGCCTTTTTTCAAAAGACCAGCGATGATTTCCGCACTGTGGTTTTCCGTCTTGGCCGCCTTCTTCTTCATCTCAGCCATGGAGCAGCCCCCTCTCAACATCCTGCTTGCCCGTGTTTTCCAGTCCCTTTATGTACATCAACGTTCGCAACGTGTTCGTCAGCAACGTGTTCTTCAACGTTTCAATCATCCATTTCCTTCTTGATTTCTGTGATTTCCTTCAGTTTGGCAGCAGCCGCCGCAACGTCGCCACGCGCGCCCGCTTCCGCTGCCTCACGGCTCAGCCGTTCGTAGCGGGTCGTGAGGTACGCGCGCCGCAGCCGTTCCACGGAATCGTGGTAGGCCATGACGTCCTCGCCTGCATGCTCGTTCTCGACGACGGCGCGCGAAAGCTCTTCCGCCGCCTCATCGCCGAGCGCTTCCGCCGCATTTGCAGCATCAAAGCGCCTGCCCTGCGCCTGCATGTCGCGCAGGTACAAGAGAATCTTTCGCTGCACCTCGTCCTGGAGCTCTTCGAGCGGAACCATCGACGCGACATGCGTCAGCAGCGTCGCATCCTCCCAGACCGAGCGGATGACGATGCGGCCCGCCTTCTGGAGCGCGCTGTCTGCACGGCGGAGCGGACGCTTCGGCGGCTCCTGCACGGAGCCCTCTGCCTGCACCTGCCGCTGCGGGTGATTGCGCGGCCCGATAACCCCCTGCTCTTCCTGGAGCAGGCGCGGATTGCGCGCGGCTTTCGCCGCCTCTTCGCGGATGACGCCCTCATCAATCAGGAGCGTGGCCCCGAGCTTCTTGATGAGCTCGCCGCGCTCGGCCGCCCCGCCGAGTGAGACGATGACCGGCAACATCGCGCGGAGCGCCCGCATCTTGCCCTCCGTCGTATCGATGGACGTATGCGCGAGCACATAGCCGAGACGGTAGTCGGGAATCGAGAGCGCCTGTTCCGTCAGCGCACGGAACGCATCGGCTCCATGCTTCCGGATGAACTCATCGGGATCCTTGCCGTCCGGAACAACGATGACACGCACCTCGGCGCCCGAATCGCGCACGATGGAGAGCGCGCGGATTGTCGCATTCTGTCCGGCCTCGTCGCTGTCATAGCAGAAAAAGAACCGCTTGCAGTAGCGCAGGAGTTTTTTGCAGTGCTCGGCCGTGAACGACGTGCCAAGCGACGCTACGACATTCTTGACGCCCGCATCAAAGACCGAGATGGCATCCATGTACCCCTCGACGATGATGACATACCCTGCCTGCCGGATGGCCTGATGCGACCGGTCGAGGCCGAAGAGCAGCCGCCGCTTGTTGAAGAGGACGGTCTCCTTCGTATTGAGGTATTTCGGCTTGCTGTCGTCGAGGACGCGCCCGCCAAAGCCGACGATGCGTCCCTTCTCATCCGCGATTGGGATCATCACGCGGTGGCGGAAGCGGTCGTAGAGGCCGCCGCCCTGGCGCTCCATCGAGAGCCCGTCCTCGAGCAGGAAATCCCGCGAGACACCGCGCGCTGTGAAAGCCTTTGTCAGCTTGTCCCAGGCATCCGGCGCGTAGCCGAGGCTGAACTCGTCAATCGTCTCCGTAGAGATGCCGCGTCCTGCGAAATACGCTTTCCCGACCTCGCCCATGTGCGTCATCGTCAGGCAGTTGTGGAAGAAGTTCCGCGCCATTTCATTGACTTTCAGCAAGTCCTTGAGCCTCTGCTCGCGCGCTTTTTCCGCCTCTGACCGATGGCGCTCCGGCATGGGGATGCCGAGCTTCTCTGCCTGCAGCTTGATGGCCTCGAAGTAGCTCACATTCTCGATGAGCGAGAGAAATTTGAAAACGTTGCCACCTGCATGACAGCCGAAGCAATAAAAAAAGCCCTTGTCGGGAACGACCGAAAATGACGGGGTGCGTTCCTGATGAAACGGACAGCACCCCCAGAACCGATTTCCCTTCCGCTTGAGCGTGACATACTGGGAGACGACATCGACAATGTCGGAGCCTTGCTCCACGCGCTCGACGAACGCGTCCATTTCAGCATTGTCCATGGTCTTCTCCCTCCGTCAAGGTATATATATTCACCAAAAAAAGAGAATTTCCTTTTTCTCTTGACAAAATTTATTCTTTGAATCTCTTAAAATTTCTAAGGACAACATTTATACCGCTCGAAGGGACTCAATGCACCATCAGGCCGACCGGCGGCATGAAGATTTCGTCAAAGAGCTGCACGGCATAGCTGTCCGTGAGGCCCGCGACATAGTCCGTCACGATCTGCTGGCGGCCCCAGCACGCTTCGCGCGCCACGAACTCCTGCGGCAGCTTGTCGAAATTCGCCACAAAATATTCGTAGAGCTGGCGCAGCACGAACATCGCCTGCCGCCGCTCGTGTGCGAGCGCTGCCGAATGATAGACATGCTCGAACATGAAGCTCCGGAAGATGTCCATCGTCTCCTTGCCCTCAGGGCTCTGGAGGATGTCGCCCTTGCCCATCGACGCTTCGATCATGTCGGCGACCATGCTCGTAATCATGTGCGACGTGTCCTCGCCGAAGTGCTCGTAGACGACGTCCGGCAGGTCGCCTGGCTTCAGGAGCCCCGCGCGCAGGCTGTCGTCATAGTCGTGCGACAGATAGGCGATGCGGTCGGCCGTGCGGACGATGCGCCCTTCGAGCGTGCGCGGCAAGCGCTTGCCGCGATGGTTCACGATGCCGTCTTTGACCTCCATCGTGAGGTTCAGCCCTTTGCCGCCCTTTTCGAGGAACTCGACGACGCGCAGGCTCTGCTCGTTGTGCACAAAATGGCCCGTGAGCTCCGCCATCGCCGCCTCGCCCGTATGGCCGAACGGCGTATGCCCGACATCATGGCCGAGCGCGATGGCCTCCGTGAGGTCTTCATTGAGCCGCAGTGCGCGTGCAATCGTGCGCGAAATCTGCGAGACCTCGAGGCTGTGCGTCATGCGCGTCCGATAGTGGTCGCCCGCGACGATGTAGACCTGCGTCTTGTGCTTGAGACGGCGGAACGACTTCGAGTGCAGGATGCGGTCGCGGTCGCGCTGGAACTTCGTGCGGAACGGGCACTCGTCCATTTCGTCCTTCCGCCGCGCCTCCCGGCTCTTCGCCGCCTCCGGCGCGAGCACCTGATACTCGAGCTCTTCCGTCCGCTCGCGAACAGTCTTTTCTGTCATAGGGTTCACCTCTTCTGCTTCTCGCTTTCCTCGACCAAGGATTGATACATCTTCATGAGCTCGGCGACGCAGTCGCTCTCCGTGTTGAGCCTGCCCCAGAAACCGTAGGCCTCCATGACGGCGCGGTCGTTCTTGCGGTGGGCGTCCAAAAGTTCTGGATACAGCACCATTCCTTCGCCGTACATATCAGCAAACGTGCTCTCTGGATACTTATCACGCGCGTCAAGGATGGCTTGCGCCGTCTGTTCAATCTTCGCCCGCTGCTCGGGCGTCGGAGACGGCCAAGGAAATGTGTTGTAGACGTTGTCCTTTGTAATGCGGTAATCACTCTTGAGACGCCCTGCCACGGCGCGCATCCAGCTCATGAAAACATTGGATGTCAGCACGCCGAAATTATAAAGTGTCGCGTCTTGCACCGTGATGACAAGATTGCTTGCCAGCACGTTCGCATCCATGAAGCCAATTGGAACATATCGACGATTCTGAGAGGACGTGAGAGGAAGAACTAAGAACGGAGTTTCATAGATTGTTTCAACTTGAAAATGCGTCGGACGGTCAGCAAGCTTCTGCGTACTCTTTCTTCTGCTTGCTTGACGGAATGCTTGCACGGCCTTCACGCGTTCCATGCAATGCGGCATCTGAATTAACGTCTTCGGCGGGCAGTCACCGAGCCACAGGCAATAACGCGGCTTACGGTTGATGAATTCATACGAACCATACCACAGACGGAAATATTCTTTGCTGGCAGGTTCTGTTTTGACAAACGCCTTCATATCTTCCAATGTGAAAATATAATTGCCGTCGTCAATGGGCTGATTGCCGCTTCTTGCAAGTGGGACGCCTGGAGAAATCGGCTTCGAACAGCTTTCGATGAATACGTCTTCTCCATCTGCAAGATAGGCATTGATATGATTTGCTGGCGTACGAATGCCGCCGCCGTCGATGAACTTGTCATTTCTTCCGACGTAACTGAACCCGAGAATCACACAATGCACGTGCGCCTTGCTTTCCGCCTCGCTGTCCCAACGGAAGGTGCGATAAACGAAGTCAAACTGCACGCCATCATGGAAGAGCGGTTTCCACAAAATCGCGACCTGCTCGCCCTGCGTGATGGAGTTCGTCGAGACAAAGGCTGCATGGACGGACGTTCCTTTCATATAGTCAGCGGCCTTTTTATACCAGCCAGTCACATAATCGAGATTGCCGACGTTCTTCCATTTGCCAAACTGTTGTGAGCCATCGAATTTCGAGCTACCGTCATAGCGTAATGGCAACCGAAACGTCTCTTTTAAATCCTCTTTCTGTGTCGCCTCCATCATCCGCGCCCCCACGAACGGCGGATTTCCCATGATTTTGACGTCGTCTCCCGGTGCGACGACGTTTTTCCAGTCGATGCGTAGCGCATTTCCTTCGTGGATGTTGCTATTCGTATGGAGCGGCAAAAAGTCCATCTGACGTCCCGTGATTTCCTCCGTCTCCGCGAACATCTGCGCTTCCGCAATCCAGAGCGCGGTCTTGCAGACGGCGACGGCGAAGTCATTGATTTCGATGCCATAGAATTGGTCGATGGTCACAAAGTTCAGATTCAGCAGGCCGAGGTCAGATTCTTTCTGGAGCTCGCGCAGAATGTCGTTCTCGAGCCGCCGCAACGAAAGGAAACTCTCTGTCAGGAAATTTCCCGAACCGCAGGCAGGGTCGAAATATCGCCCGCGCCCGAGTTCTTCTTGCAGGTTGCGGAGCTTTTCGATGCGCTTCTTCGTCTGCTTTTCCTGCATCGCATCTTGGAACTGCGCACGATAGTCATCGAGGAACAGCGGGTCGATGACTTTGTGGATGTTTTCGATGCTCGTGTAGTGCATGCCGCCGCGACGGCGCGTTTCGGGGTTCAAGGACGATTCGAAGATAGCTCCGAAAATGGTAGGAGAAATCTGGCTCCAGTCAAAGCCACAGCCGTCTTCGAGAATCAAGCGGCGCGTCGCTTCATTGATGGGCGGCACGGGGATGGTCTCGGTGAACAGGCTGCCGTTGACGGAGGGAAAGGCTTTGAGGCGGTCTTCGAGGAAGCGGTCGCGCTCCTCGGGCTTCTGGTCGAGGACTTTGAAGAGCTCCATGAGCCCCGTGCGGAAATGCTCGGGCATGAACGACGCGAGGTAATCGTGGAACATGTCTTTCTTGCCGAAGAGGTCAGCGTCCTCAGCATAGAAGCAAAAGACGAGGCGCACGATGAGCTTGTTGAGGTCTTGGTAGTCCTGCGCGGTCGGCTCTGGGCCATATGCCGGGAGGAGTGCATCGTAGATTTTTCCGACAAGCGTGCCCGCTTCGCGCGAGAGGTCCATTTCTTTCTGGATGCGCGTGCTCTGGCGATCGACGATGACTTTGAGGCAGGCGTAGTCTTTCTGGAAATCCGCGAGCTCAACGCGCGTCGGCGCGTCGTTCGGACGCTCCATGTCGTAGAGGTCGAACTGGCGGAAGTTGCAGATGACAATCCAGCGCGGCCGCTCGGAGTATGGCAGAGCGGCAGAGTAGCGTTTCGCCTGCTCGAACGGCTTCAAGAGCGTACCGTCCGACTGCTTGATGGGCTCGTCGAGCTCCTTTTTGTAGCTTTTTTGCTCAATCATCGTGTGCGTCGAGGGAATCATGATGTCGATGAAGCTCGTGTGCGAGAGCCTGACACGCTCTTCGAATTTCACGAGGTCCGTCGGATGCTCCACACCGAGCACTTTCTGCAAGAGCTCCATCCAGAAAATCTGGCTCTCCTGCTTCTCCTCCCCGCGCCCGGCCCACTTCCGCGCAAACGCCTGTGCCGCCTTCTGCTCCTTGTTCATACCAACGCCCCCTCTCTTCCTAAATTCCACACAGAAAAAAAGAATCCTGCTTTTTCCCGCAGGTGACAAAAAAGGCTCATACCCTGCGGTACAAGCCTTGTGCTTTCAAATGGTGACCCACCACGGAATCGAACCGTGAACCTACTGATTAAGAGTCAGTTGCTCTGCCAATTGAGCTAGTGAGTCATGCCCTGCCGTATCTCTCAACGACAAGATGTATTATAGTCTTTTGCGACTGCGATGTCAACAACTTTTTTCGAAAATCTGCATTTTCTTTTTCAGACCTTCTCAATCGGCGCATATTTCTGCATGAGGCCCTTGACGCCCTGGTCGGGGAATGCAATCTTGAGCTCGACTTCCTCGCCCTTGCCTTTGACGGAGACAACGGTGCCGACGCCCCATTTGCCGTGCTTCGCCTTGTCGCCGACGCGCCACTCGACTGTGAGGTCGGGGCGGATGACGCCGGGAGCCGGCTTCTGGTTCACCTGCCGCTGCGCGAGCGACTGCATGGCTTCGAGCGCCGACTGCGGGCGTCCCGTGAAGTGCGTGCCGCGCGCGCTGCCGAAGCCCCGCCCAGACGAGTTGCTGAATGTCATGACGCCCTGCCGCTGCTGTGCGCCATACGAGTTGGCGTTCGCAAAGCCGTAGGCATTGCGGCGCGGCACGAGTTCTTCGAGGTATTCCTTCGGGATCTCCGCGAGGAAGCGCGAGGGCGGGTTGCCGTTCGTGCGGCCATAAAGTGTGCGCGTCTTCGCATACGTCATGTAGAGCTTGCGCTCGGCGCGCGTGATGCCGACGTAGCAGGTGCGGCGCTCCTCCTCGATCTGGTGGTTGTCCATAAGCGTGCGGCTGTGAGGGAAGATGCCTTCCTCCATGCCCGCCATGAAGACGATCGGGAATTCGAGGCCTTTCGCCGCATGCAGCGTCATGAGCGTCACACGGTCGTCTTCCATGTCGGCATTGTCGATGTCGGAGACGAGCGAGAGCTGCGCGAGGAAGTTTTCGAGCGTCGGCTGTTCCTCGTTCTTCATGAACTCCTTCGCCATGCCGACGAATTCTTTGAGGTTTTCGAGGCGGTCTTTCGCCTCGGGCTTCTTGTCCTCTTCGAGCTCGCGCTGGTAGCCGGATTCCTTCATGACGCGCTCGATGAGCTGGTCCATCGAGAGGTTGCTCTGGATGGCCATCGTGTTGAAAATGAATGTCGTGAAGAGTTCGAGCGGCTTCTTGACGCGGCTCGTGATGCCTGGCACCATTGCGAGCGCGTCGGGGTTCGAGATGATATCAAAGAGCGTGAGGCCCGCGTCCGCCGCATAGCTCATGAGCTTGTCGACCGTCGTCTGGCCGATGCCGCGCTTCGGGACGTTGATGATGCGCAGCAGGCTCACGCTGTCGAGCGGGTTGAAGATGACGCGCAGGTAAGCGACGATGTCCTTGATTTCCTTGCGGTCGTAGAACTTCAGGCCGCCGACCATCGTGTATGGGATGTGCGCGTTCATGAGTCCTTCTTCGAGAATGCGCGACTGCGCGTTCGTGCGGTAGAGGATGGCCATGTCGCCATACGAGGCGTTGAAAATCGTCTTCTGCTTGCGAATCGTCGTCGCGATGAAGTTTGCCTCGTCGCGCTCGTCCATGGCCTGATACGTCGTGACCTTCTCGCCCTCGGGGTTCTCTGTCCAGAGTTCTTTCTTCTTGCGTTCCGTGTTGTTCTCGATGACGGCGTTCGCGGCCGCGAGGATGGTCTTCGTCGAGCGGTAGTTCTGCTCGAGCTTGATCGTCGTCGCGTCCGGGTAGTCGTTTTCAAAATCCATGATGTTGCGGATGTCGGCGCCGCGCCAGCCGTAGATGGACTGGTCAGCATCG